>WRBG01000069.1 GCA_009784635.1 Bacteroidales bacterium
ATGCAGTACGCCGGATGGGAGCAAATCTTGGGGAATCACCTCCAAATTTTTGCTATAATCCCAACGCTCAATCAAATGTATTATCCCGCGGGTATGGGCAAGCAGGTACAGTTCATCGTTTAAAGCTGATTCTGCCGGTTTTACTACCGATATATTGATGTGGCCCCTCCACTGACTGACTGAAAGCATGTGGCCATGCGCTTGGGCTACGGGTAAATCAAAGACTGCGGATTGTCCCAAACTGCTTTCGCATACGGCATAATAGCGCCCTCCCTTTGAGGGGATAAGGTAAAAAGAGCCCATGCCCAAGTGGCTCGACCCAAAGTTTACTACTTCATCTCCAGACTGATTATACACCGTACCGATGACCTCAACGGCCTGTCCGTTGGAATGCATGGCCTTAAAGGCAACTTTACAGACGGAGCCCTCCATCAATGAACCGCCCTCGGGGTAAAAGCTGACGTCAAAGTCAGAACCGGTGGAGGGTTCCGGCAAAAACGCATTTTCTGTGTTTGGGCCGGCGCCTATAAATACATTTTTTGTGAAAAAGTAGGCCTCATTTTGGCTCCTCATAAAGGTGGTATAGGCCCGTAAGGTGTAGCGCCCTTCCGCGGCATTGTCGGGGATAAGCAAATGTCCGTAATAGGCTTCATCGGTCTCGCGTATCTGCACGCGGCTTACTACCGAATCTATTGGATTAATCAGTTCCACATACACATACCGGCTGCCAAAGACAGGAACGTGGGTCATTGCGTTCACCAAGTAAGCCCTAAACCAAATCTTCTCGCCCGAAATATAGTAGGGCTTGTCGGTATGAACATATATCTTCTCTTGAGGAAAAATATCCAGCTGGTGACGAAAAGAAACTGCCAAACTGTCGGGAAGGCTGCGCTGGCCGTAAACAAGCGCCGGAAGGAGGGTCAGCAAAAAAAAGAGAGGGCAGCGTTTCATAATGTCGTTTCTTATCATGGCAAAGATAAACAATTTTTTGACTTAGTGTTCATTTGTACCTGTTTTCTAGGAATAAGCAGGGAAAATAAGCTGATAGCGGCTTGACTATTCGCCCCAGCCCGGAGCGCTGAGGGGGAGGCTGTTTCCTTCCGGCGTAACCAAAAGGCTTCCTTGAGAAGCGTCGCAAAGGTGGCCTATGATGTCTACGGGCAGTTCTTTAGCCACCGTTTCGTACACGGCTAAAGGCATACCTATAAGGAACTCATAATCGTCTCCTCCGTTAAGGGCGCATACAAGAGCGTCAAAGTTAAGTTCTTGCGCCATTTCAAAGGTTTTGGAAGCGATGGGAATCTTCTCTACGTAAATTTTAGCCCCACAGCCCGATGCGTTGGCCATGGCCAACACCCCTTGAGCCAATCCGTGGACAAGGAAGCACATAGAAGTAGGTATCAAGGATTCGCGCTGCAAGATGGTAAAAAGCTCTTTGCGGAGCGTGGGCCTAAGATGACGTTGCAAGATATACTCCTTTCCCTGCAACTGAGGCCGGGTCTTGGGGGCGGAGTTAAACAGCGCCTTTTCCCGCTCCAACAATTGTAGGCCCATATAGGCGGCGCCTAAATTACCGGTAATGCACAGGAGGTCGGTTGGTTGTCCGCCTCGTCGGATGGTTAATGCGGCGCTCTCGGCCTCCCCAACGGCTGTAACGCTTATCGTGAGTCCGGTATAGGAGGATTCCACATCCAATCCGGCAACTTCTACTTGATATTCGTTGCAGGCGGCCTCTACGCCTCCAAAGAGTCGGTCTACGTCTTCTACAAAAAAGCGTTTAGACAGGCCGGCGGTAATCAGCAGGTGCCGAGGCTGGGCATTCATGGCCATCAACTGCCCCAAGGCACGGACAACGACTTTGTAGCCAAGATGCTGTAAAGGCGTGTAGCTGAGGTCAAAATGCACCCCTTCTAAAAAGAGCGCCTGCGCCGACACAGTAACCGGCTCTTGATATAACATGGCCGCCCCATCAGCGCCCACGCCTTGCAAGGTGGCCGATTCTTTATGGGTAAAGGCTCCGGAAATACGTTCAATAAGGCCAAACTTGCCTATTTGGGAAATGGGGGTGCGGGTGTCGGTGTGCATAGCGATTAGGTTATGGCGCAAAAGTACCAAAAAGATTTGACGCGGCAGAGCTGCAAGTCATCTAACGGGCTCTTGACTTCGACCAAGTAAAAGCAATATTTTCTATCTTTGTCAAAATTTATGCATATGAAACCGAATAAATTATTGTACTTAACCTTGCTATTGACACTTTTTACCTGTTGCAAAAGGAGTTTTACAGAAATTCCCGTACTGGATGTTACAAAAACGTATCCTTCTAAAAATATTATTCTGCAAGATATTGCCGATATTGTGTATTTTGCATTAGAGACAAAGGATGGTTTCCTAATTTCTTATCCCCCCATCCAGTATATTGATGAAGAGATATTAGTGACAAATAATAGGGAAGAAATTATGGTCTTCGATAGTAAAACAGGGAAAGCGTTAAATTCGTTCAACCGCTTCGGCAGAGGGCCCGGAGAGTACACCGGAATACATTCCATAGCCGTTGACAGAGAAAAGAATGAAATGTTTACCACAACAAATACATTATCTTCTAACATACAGCCAATAAATGTTTATGATTTACACGGAAAGCATTTGAGAACTATTGGATTCCCTAATATTGGTTTTCCACAATTCTTTCACAGTTACAACAAGGAACATCTGTTCTGGTATAACTCCAATATAGAAGAGTCATCTCCATATAAACTTATCTCAAAAACTGATACTACTTTTACTTATCTTCCCATTACGTTCATTGGAAGAGACAAGATGTCAGTTTCTCAAACAGAAAATAGCGGAGCAATTACGACGTATTCTCGTAATGGAGGCGCTATTTTGAAAACATCAGACGGTTATATATTTTCGGAAACGGGGATTGACACTATTTACCACTGGAATAATCGCAATGAGGTGTTGACTCCAGTAATGATACGCACACCCTCTTTCAAGTCAATGAAAATCCCTATAGGAGTATTTATTAGCGGGCAATCCAGCGAGTATATCTTTCTAAACACCATTGAGCGTAAGTTCGATTTCGAAACACGTGAAGGTTTTAAAACCGTAAAATTGATATACGACAAAAAGAGTGGTCAATTTTATGAAGGCACAATAATAAATAGTGACTTCGTTGATGAAAAAGAAGTAAATATATTGAGCCCAATCTCAGTGGGTCAATTCGTCGTCAGCTTACAGGCTTTGGAGTTAGTGGAACTATACAAAAATGGCAAATTGCGAGGTAAATTAGAAGAAATTGCGTCAGAACTTGCCGTAGACGACAATCCCGTGCTTATGGTTGTAACTTTCAGATAAATGTTTGAGGATTGACACAAATTGGTAGCCGCTAACACGCATATTACCTTCGGTGAGTTCGCAAGCTCGGTTCCCACAAGCGAGGGCATAACATCCCGACACTTTGCGGGTAAAAGGAAAATGTATACCTTTGCGGGCAGCGCACAAGTTGAGCGATATAAATATGAACAATCTTACCATCCGTCAGATTAAAAGAGAAGAATATCCTGTCTTGGAGGACTTTTTGTACCACTCGATTTTTCTGCCACCCGGCATAGGGCCATTGCCCCGCAGCATCATTTTTGAACCCCAAATTTTTGTGTACATCAAAGATTTTGGCGGTAAGGATGATTGCGGCGTACTTGCAGAACAAGGCGGACAAATCATTGGCATGGCGTGGACACGAATCATTCCCGGATACGGACACATTGACGACAAAACGCCCGAATTAGCCATTTCTGTGCTGCCGGATTTTCGGGGGAAGGGAATCGGAAGCAAAATAATGGAAAGTCTTTTTGACCTCCTGCGTGAACGTGGATACCGGCAAACCTCTCTTTCGGTACAAAAGGGCAATCCTGCCCTGCGGTTTTACAAAAGACTGGGCTATGAAATCACGGGAGAAAGGGTGGACCATGCCAAGCACGAAGACTTTTTGATGGTAAAAATATTCCCCCTATAAATTTTGCACCGAATTTTTATCCGCCTGTGTGTAATTGGAGAATTTCGTATACTTTTGTCGAGTGTTAAGATTTGATAGCGGAAACAGATTTGAACGAACAAGACAAAATATTACAGGATATTACATCGTCTGACTACCTGCATGGTTTTGAGACTAAGTTAGAGCAGGAATTTATCCCCAAAGGGCTGAACGAGTCAACGGTACGCACCATCTCCGCCCTCAAGGAGGAGCCGGAATGGCTGCTTGACTTTAGGCTTAAAGCGCTGCAAAAGTGGCAGACCATGTCTATGCCCGATTGGGCGCACCTTCATATTCCCCCCATAGATTATCAGGACATCATCTATTACGCCGCCCCTAAAAGAGCCGCCGCATCCGCCAACAAAGAAGTTGCCCCCGAATTGGAAGCCACCTTTGAAAAGTTGGGTATTCCCCTGCACGAGCGCAACGTATTGGGAGGAGTGGCGGTGGACGCCGTATTCGACAGCGTGTCGGTAAAGACCACCTTTAGGGAGTCGTTGGCAGAAAAAGGGATTATCTTCTGCTCTTTTAGCGAGGCGGTTCGCGATTATCCCGATTTGGTGCGCACCTACTTGGCTTCTGTAGTGCCGGTGGGCGACAACTACTTTGCCGCCCTCAACAGCGCCGTATTCAGCGACGGTTCCTTTTGCTATATACCCAAAGGGGTGCGTTGCCCCATGGAGTTGTCCAGCTACTTTAGAATCAATGCCAAGGGAACAGGCCAATTTGAACGCACATTGATTGTGGCCGACGAGGGAAGCTATGTAAGCTACTTAGAGGGCTGCACCGCTCCGCAACGGGACGAGAACCAGTTGCATGCCGCCGTGGTCGAGATTGTGGTGATGCAGGATGCCCAAGTCAAATACTCCACCGTGCAAAACTGGTATCCGGGGGACGCAAGCGGCAAAGGAGGGATTTATAACTTTGTAACCAAGCGGGGAATCTGCAAAGGAGCCAACAGTCGGTTGTTTTGGACACAGGTAGAGACAGGCTCGGCCATTACGTGGAAATATCCCAGTACGATTCTTAAAGGCGACAACAGCTTTTCGGAATTTTACTCGGTGGCGGTAACCAACCACTATCAGCAGGCCGATACCGGAACCAAAATGATTCATAAAGGAAAAAATACCCGCAGCCGCATTGTGAGCAAGGGGATTTCTGCCGGACGGTCGCAAAACAGTTACCGCGGCTTGGTAAAGGTGCTGCCCGGCGCAGAGTACGCACGAAACCATTCCCAATGCGACAGCCTGTTGCTGGGGGATTTGTGTGGCGCGCACACTTTTCCCTATATCGAGAGCGACAACCCAACGGCCCAAATCGAACACGAGGCTACCACCTCTAAAATCGGCGAAGACCAGCTCTTTTACTGCCGGCAGCGGGGTTTGAGTACCGACGACGCAGTCGGGTTGATTGTAAACGGCTACGCCAAGGAGGTGCTTAACCAATTGCCGATGGAATTTGCCGTAGAAGCGCAAAAATTATTACAAATATCGTTAGAAGGGAGTGTAGGATAATGGACTTTATGAATTGGTTTAGTGTTGATAATGTATTATTTACTATTGGTGTACAAAAGGTAAGTTATTTGGAAGTGGTGTGCATGCTGAGTGGCATTGTGTGTATCTTTCTGGCGGTGAGGGCTAAGGTGGCTAATTTTTGGATAGGCTATTTGTACAACATCTTGTTGTTTCCTCTTTTCTTGCAAAAAGGTTTATATTCCAGTATGATACTGCAACCAATATCATTTGCCATCAATATGTTTGGACATTATCGCTGGACACATCCACAAAAGAACGAAGAAAACAAACAACGCGAGCTGAAAATTTCGCTGATGAGCAACTACCAACGGATGATACATGTAGTCGTTGTTATCGCGTTAGTATTCGTATGGTGGATGATGGTAACAAAAATGCACGAATGGTGGCCGCCCAAATATCCCGTTACTTCTTTGCGTAAGTTTTTAGACGCCTTTGTGGTGGTAATGGTGCTGCTGGCTCAATTGCTGGCGGCTCGGAAAAAATTAGAATGTTGGGGCGCGTGGATGACGGTAAACGTAACCAATGTAACACTTTATTCATTAAGCGGATTGTTATTTTTGACCTTCGAGAGCGCCGTTAAAATTATTTTGGCCACATTCGGATTTCTGCATTGGTTCAAAAAACACAAAAGTGAACAAATAAATGAGTAAGATAAGAGCATGAGCAAGGTATTATTAGGCATAAAAAATCTACACGCCTCCATAGACGACAAGGAAATTTTGCGGGGCATCAATTTGGAAGTCAAAGAGGGAGAAGTACACGCCATTATGGGGCCCAATGGCTCCGGCAAAAGCACCCTCTCTGCCGTGGTTGCAGGCAAGGAACAATTCAAGGTCAGCAAAGGCTCGCTTAGTTTTATGGGGCAGGACCTTTTGGTCTTGAATCCGGAAGAACGGGCACGTTTGGGCATTTTCCTTGGATTTCAATATCCTATAGAAATTCCCGGAGTCTCTAATGTACACTTTATGAAGGCGGCGGTAAACGAGCAACGCAAGGCCCGTCAATTGCCTCCTCTTTCCGCTGCGGAATTTCTCAAATTGATGCGCGAAAAGATGGCGATTGTGGAGATGGACCCTTCATTCTCAAGCCGCGGCGTCAACATGGGTTTTTCGGGAGGCGAGAAAAAACGAAACGAAGTTTTTCAGATGGCCATGTTAGAACCCAAGTTAGCGATTTTGGACGAAACCGACAGCGGCTTGGACGTAGATGCGCTTAGGGTGGTGGCCGGCGGGGTCAACAAATTGAAAAAGCCCGATAACGCCACCATCGTCATTACCCACTACCAACGATTGCTCGATTATATTGTGCCCGACATTGTCCACGTATTATACAAAGGTCAAATCATCAAAACCGCAGGACCGGATTTGGCCAAAGAGGTGGAGCAACGCGGTTACGACTGGCTAACTAACCCATAACAAGGCGGGCATGAAAAAGTCGTATTCCTATATTCCGGAGATAAAACACAAATTCATGTGTCGGGTTCCGCTTGCCGGCATCCGCCAATTGCTGATGGTAGACGGAATCCTGCAGGAACAGGATGGAATGTTAAAACAGAATACGGATTTTGGGGCTATCTGGACGGTACCGGCCCACACTAAGGCAGCAAGCCCCATACAATTAATTAACGTACGCAGCCCCGAACGCAAAGAGGCCTTGGAGTTGGCCAATGAGTGGGTCATTCGGGAGCGGGCAGAAGCCAAACTGCTCGTATGCGACCACACCCTTTCTTTTGACCCCTTTAACACTTTTCAACAGACCCGGATACGCATAGAACAAGGCGCCCGTTTTGAGCTGATTGTCATGCAGAACGAACACAATGAATCTACACATCGTTCTGACTTTCAAGTTGAAATAGAAAAAGATGGTTTTTTCCGCTGCACCTTCATCAGCCTCCACGGCGGAAGGTTAGAAAACCGGATGGACATGCAGCTTCGTGGCCCCGGAGCCTCTTGCCAAGCCAACGGCCTGTTTTTGGCAGACGGAGACCAACGGGTGGATTTCTACATCCAAGCCCTGCACCACGCCCCTCAATGTACCAGCAATCAGCTGTTCAAAGGCATTTTGGACAATCGGGCCCAAGCTGTGTTCGAAGGCATGATTCGGGTGGCCCCCAACGCCCAAAAGACCCAAGCGTTTCAAGCCAACCACAACCTGCTGCTCACCAACGAAAGTAAAATCTTTACCCGTCCTCGGCTCGAAATCTATGCCGACGATGTAAAATGCTCCCACGGAGCTACTTCTGGCCGCTTAGACGAGCAGGCCCTCTTTTACCTCCGCTCCCGAGGCATTGGCCTCAAAGAAGCGCAGATTTTACAGCAACTCGCTTTCTTACACGACGTATTAGAACAAATCACCATCGAACCCCTCCGTAGCCGCCTCCTCGACTTGGTGGAGCGCCGCTTACGCGGCGCCTTTAACCAATGCGGAGACTGTTCGATGCACTGCTGCTAAATTCATTAACCATATATACGCTATGAAAATTTTCACAAAACTTCTCTTTTCCGCGCTGTTCGCCCTGCTGATTGTTTCATGCAAAACCAACTATTCCTATGAAACGGTAGAAGGCGACCCCATGCAAACGCGCATCTACACCCTCGACAATGGACTCAAGGTCTATATGTCTGTAAACGACGAAGAACCCCGCATCCAAACCTACATTGTAGTGAGGGTTGGGGGGAAAGACGACCCGGCAGAAATGACCGGCCTTGCACACTACTTTGAACACTTGATGTTTAAAGGAACCCAATTGGTGGGAACTCAAGATTACAAAGCAGAAAAACCCCTGCTCGACGCCATAGAGGCGCAATTTGAAATCCACCGCAAAACCACCGACGACAACGAGCGGAGGGCTATCTACAGGGTCATTGACTCCCTAAGCTATGAAGCCTCTAAAGTCGCCATTCCCAACGAATACGATAAACTGATGGCCGCCATTGGCGCACAGGGAACCAACGCCTCTACCAGCATGGACAGAACCGCTTATGTAGAAAATATTCCCGCCAATCAAGTAGAAAACTGGGCCAAAATTCAGGCCGACCGCTTTGCCAACAACGTCATCCGCGGTTTTCATACCGAATTGGAAACGGTCTACGAGGAGAAAAACATGTCCCTTACCAACGACATGTTCAAGGTATCCGAAGCCGTCAACATCGCTTTGTTCCCCAACCATCCCTACGGTACGCAAACCGTTCTGGGCACTCAAGAACACCTAAAAAATCCATCCATCACCGGCATCAAAAAGTATTACGAGACCTATTATGTTCCCAACAACATGGCTGTCTGCTTGTCCGGAGATTTTGACCCCGATAAGATGATTCGCACGATTGACAAATATTTTGGGAAATTCAAGCCCAATAAAAACCTTCCCACCGTAGAGGTTTTACCTCAGCCGCCCATTACCCGACCCGTGGTCAAAGAGGTTCTTGGCTTGGATGCGCAAAACGTAACCGTTGCTTGGAGGGCGGGAGGCGCCACCAGCGAGGATGCCGACCTTTTAGAGATTATGGGTTCCATCCTTTCCAATGGACGAGCCGGTCTTTTTGACGTGAATATCAACCAAAAGCAAAGAGCGCTTTCCGCATCCCTCTCCGCGCGGACCCAAGCCGACTTTGGAACGGTCTCTATGTCGGGCCGGCCAAAGGCGGGACAAAGTTTGGATGAGGTGAAAGAGATTATGATGGGAGAGATTGCCCGTCTAAAGGCGGGAGATTTTGACGAAGGGCTAATCGAGGCGGCTGTAAATAACTTTAAGTCGCGTACCATGAGTACTATGGACAGTAATTTTGGAAGGGCCAACATGTTTGTCTCCACCTTTACCAACGGCCTAGAGTGGAAAGACGTGGTAGAAAGGGCCGACCGCCTCTCAAAAATAACCAAAGAGCAGGTTGTGGCGTTTGCCAACCGTATTTTGGGAGATAACAATTACGTAAT
>WRBG01000070.1 GCA_009784635.1 Bacteroidales bacterium
ACTGACCGGCTACTTCAACCTTCCCAAAGTATTGGAAATTGCTTTAAATAATGGCATTGACCCCAAGACCGGCAAACAAATCGGACCGATTACCGGCGACCCCCGTACTTTTGATTCTATGGAGGAATTGATAGAGGCCTTTAATAAGCAGCTCAAGCACTTTGTGGCCATTAAAATCAGAGGAAACAACTTGATTGAGCGTCTTTTTATGCGCAATATTCCGGTTCCCTTTCTTTCGCTGGTCATAGACGATTGCGTGGCCCAAGGAAAAGACTACATGTGCGGAGGCGCCAGATACAACACCAACTACATACAAGGCGTGGGCATAGGCAGCCTAACCGATTGTTTTTCGGCCCTTCAATACCATGTATTCGACCATAAAACCCTGTCCATGTCTGATTATCTTGAGGCGCTTGCCCAAAATTTTGAGGGCCGGGAAGAATTTCGCTATCAATTGGTGTACAAAACGCCCAAATACGGGAACGACGACGATTATGCCGACCGCTTTGCCCAAACTATTTTTGAATTGTACTATCAAGCCGTAGAAGGGCGCCGTTCTCCAAGAGGCGCCACCAGTCATATCAACCTGTTGCCCACTACCTGCCATATTTACTTTGGGAGCGTAACCGGAGCCTTGCCGGACGGGCGAAAGTCCGGAGAAGCCCTTTCCGAGGGCATTTCTCCGGTACAGGGAGCAGATACCCATTCCCCTGCGGCGGTCATTCTTTCTGCCGCCAAGCTCGACCACCTGCGCACAGGCGGAACCTTGCTCAACCAAAAATATACTCCGGCCTTTTTTGATACGCCCCAATCCATACACAAACTCGCTCAATTGGTTCGCACTTATTTCCTTTTGGACGGCCACCATATTCAATTTAACGTGGTGGATGCCCAAACCCTCCAAGAAGCCAAAAAACAGCCCGAAAAGTACCGAGATTTGATTGTACGGGTAGCCGGTTACAGCGACTATTTTAACGATTTAATTGAACCGCTTCAAGACGAAATCATCAAACGGACAGAACATTACGAGTATTAAGCAAAGGTGCCTCCAACAATATCGAGCAGTTCGGAGGTGATGTTTTGCTGGCGGAGTTTGTTGTAGCTTAACCGCAATTCTTCCAAAATATCGTTTGCGTTTTCGCTGGCCATTTGCATGGCAAGGGTTCGGGCCGCATGTTCGGCGGTTTGGTGGTCGGCCAAGGCCATCAAGAATTTGGCTCTCAACATCTGAGGTAGAATTTGGTTAAAAATATCCTTGCGGGAAGGCTCAAAAATATAGACGTCTGTATCGTTTTTTACTTGATGCCGGCCATCGTTGGTCATGATAAAGGGCAGCAGTTGCTCCTGTTTGATACACTGAGCCGCCATGCTCTTAAAATGGTAATACAGGATATCCGCCCTTTTTATCTCTTTGGAGCGAAAAAGATTCATCAGCTCGTCCATGAACTGCGCAGCGGGTTTAAACAGCATTTTAGAGGCCAATTCGTCAAAATTACCGTGTATTTCGTATCCCGAACCTGCCAATGCTTCTCTGATTTTTTTGCCGATGGGGAAGAACAGCAACTGTTCGTTGGGATACAAGTCGGGGAGTTTGTGGAGTTCCTTAATCATTTTGGCGTTGAACGAGCCGCACATACCGCTGTTGGACGACATGATAACAATCGCCACGACCCCTTTTCCGTGCGGGCGGCTGAGTTCGTCAAAGGCTTGATGGCGAGAGCCGACCAACTTAGCCGCAATCTGTTCCAGCTCCTTTGTGTAATGCCCCGTTTTTTCGAGGATGCCCTGCATCTGGTGGAGACGGGCAGAAGAAATCATCTGTCTGGCCATGGTGATTTTCTTGGTGTTCTCCACCGATACAATCCGGCTTTTTACCTCTTTTAAAGATGCCATAGTGTTAGCTGTTATTCCTCAAATTGCCGAGCTACGGAAGCCGCCGTTTCTCTAATCGTTTTTTCGATTTCTTTGTTGATTTCGCCTTTTTCCAAGGGCGCCAATACGTCTGCCGCATGTATCGAACGCAATGTAGACAGAAAACCGGATTCAAATTCGCTGATTTTATGCAAAGGCACGTCTTTTAACAATCCGTGGGTTCCGCAATACAGTATGGCGATTTGTTCGCCGGTAGACATGGGATGATAAGGCAATTGAATGAGCAAGCGGGTGTTTTTTCGCCCTTTGTCTATGGTCTGAGCCGTTACCGGGTCCATATCTCCGCCAAAGCGGGTGAAGGCCTCCAGTTCGCGGTATTGGGCCAAATCTATCTTTAGTGTTCCGGCCACTTTCTTCATGGCTTTTACCTGTGCGTTTCCGCCAACCCGCGACACGGAAATTCCGATATTGATGGCCGGACGGTTTCCTTGATGGAAAAGCTCCGTATCCAAAAAAATCTGTCCGTCCGTAATGGAAATTACATTGGTAGGTATATAGGCCGATATGTCGCCCGCTTGCGTCTCGATAATCGGCAGCGCCGTGAGCGAGCCGCCGCCTTTTACCTTATCCTTAAGACTTTCGGGAAGGTCGTTCATTTGAGCGGCCACCTCGTCCTGTTCGATGATTTTAGCGGCGCGTTCCAGCAATCTGGAGTGCAGATAGAAAATATCACCCGGATAGGCTTCGCGTCCCGAAGGGCGGTGCAGGATAAGCGACACCTCTCGATAAGCCACGGCCTGCTTGGATAAGTCATCGTATATCACCAAGGCATGGCGTCCCGTATCTCGAAAATATTCGCCTACGGCCGCTCCCGCAAAGGGGGCAAAATATTGTACCGCAGCCGGGTCGGACGAAGTGGCCATTACCACAATCGTGTAGTCCATAGCTCCTTTTTCGCGCAATGTATTTACCAGCGAGGCCACGGTAGACGCTTTTTGGCCTATGGCTACATAGATGCAGTATACCGGATTTCCCTCCTCAAAATTTCTACGCTGGTTGATAATCGTATCTATGGCGATGGATGTTTTTCCCGTTTGACGGTCGCCGATAATCAATTCGCGTTGACCGCGCCCAACCGGTATCATGGCGTCAATGGCTTTAATGCCTGTTTGCATGGGCACATTTACAGGCTGGCGGAAAATAACCCCCGGCGCCTTTCTTTCCAAGGGCATGGGAACACAGGTTCCCGTAATGGGACCTGCGCCGTCAATCGGTTCTCCCAGAGGGTTTATAACGCGGCCAAGCAGCCCTTCGCCTGCCATAATGGAGGCAATGCGTCCGGTGCGCTTTACCACATCGTTTTCCCTAACCATGTCGGTAGGGCCAAGCAATACGGCGCCCACATTATCTTCCTCCAAATTCATAACCACCGCTTTTATGCCGTTATCGCACTCCAACAACTCATTGGAAGCGGCGTGGGTAAGGCCGTAGATACGGACAACCCCGTCGCTGACTTGAACAATCGTCCCTACTTCTTCGAGCGTCTTTTCGGGGTCTAATGCTTCGAGCGTCTTGTAAATAATGTCGGGAATTTCGCTCACTTTGATTTTTTCAGTCGTCATAATCTTAAAAATTAATGGCTGTTTCTAATAAACTTTTTTCTATTCGTTTCAATTTGGTAACAACGCTGGCGTCCAAACGATAAGTGTCTACCATAATGACATAGCCTCCTGCTATCTTGGGATTAACTTGGGTCGTCAACCAAATGGAGTATCCGGTTCTTTTTTCCAAACTTTGGATAAAACGCCGTTCCATATCTTTTTCAACGGGCACGGCCGTAACTAAATTTGCACTAAGTATCTTGTTTTCTTTCAAATAAATAGTCTCAAAACTCAGACATATAATCCGGAGGAATTTTTCCCGCTTATTGGCAAAAAGCAGGCGGATAAAATTGCTGAACACATGGCTTACATTTTCTCCCGCGACTAAGGTAATCACCTCGATTTTATCCTCTTGTGGCACCATGCGGTTAGACAATACACGTTTTAGGGCTTCATACTTGCTAAAACCGCGACACAATCGTTTGACTTCGACATACACCCTGTCTTCCTGTCCGTTCTTTTGGGCGTACATCCAAAGCGCCGAAGCATACCTTCTTGAAATAATCCCTTGATTCATAACTATGCGTTGGATACCAATTCGTCATCTAACAGGCGATTAATCAGAGCGCGCTGTTTTTCGTCGCTCTGCAACCTTTCGCCAAGCACTTTTTCCGCTATTTTTACGGAAATGCCCGTAACCTCGTCCCTAATGCTGATGATGGCCTTGTTTCTCGACTCTTCGATTTCTGCATGCGCCCTGTCTATCTTGAAACGCGCTTCGGTTTCGGCCGCTTCCCTTGCTTCGTTCAGCATTTTGTTTCTGATTTCTTGGGCCTCGTTCAAGATGGTATTTCGCTTACTGCGGGCTTCCTGTAAGATGACTTCGGCTTGTGTGTTGACGGCGGCCAACTGCTCCCGAGCCTGACAAGCGGCTTCTAAAGAAGATTCAATAAACTGATTCCTCTTTTCTACCGCTTTAGTAATCACAGGAAAGCCAAATTTAACAAGGATAAAGAACACTATTCCGAACGAAAAAATCATCCAGAACAAAAGCCCCGTATCCGGAACCAACAATGACATAAGCAATCGTTTTAAAGAGCAAAGAAACAGATAACTATTGCAAACAGGACAACGCCTTCAACCAAGGCGGCTATGATAATCATGTTTGTCCGGATGGTGTTGGTAGCTTCGGGTTGACGGGCCATAGCTTCCAAGGCCGAAGCGCCTATTCTTCCGATTCCTATACCTGCCCCGATGGCAGCAAGTCCGGCGCCTATCGCGGCTCCCATAGGCCCAAGGCTTAATTCGCCCATAGCTGATAAAAGTGATGTAAGTAACATAATGTTAGTATTTTAAATTATTAATGATTCATTGTTTTCAGTGTGCGTGCGCTTGATGTTTGGCTCTGGCCATGCCTATAAATACCGCAGACAAAAGCGTAAATATATAGGCTTGAAGATAGGCTATCAACAGCTCCAACAAGGTCATGAAGCAGGTAAAAATGACAGACAGCGTAGACATCCCAATGTTGACAACCGTACCCATGGTGGCCGAAAGAAATATCAGACAAAGCAGTCCCAATATCACGGAGTGTCCCGCCAAATTATTCGCAAAAAGACGTATCATCAAGGCAAAAGACTTGGTGAATATGCCAATAAATTCAAGGGCCGGCATGAGGGGCACCGGAACTTTAAGCCATATGGGTATGTCGGGCCAAAAAATTTCTTTCCAATAAGCTCTGGTGCCGGAAATATTGACAATAAAAAAAGTACAAAGGGCCAAAACCAAGGTAATGGCAATATTGCCCGTAACGGTGGCTCCGCCGGGGAAAAAGGGTATCAAGCCCATTAAATTATTTACGAGTATGAAAAAGAAAACCGTAAGAAGATAAGGACTGTATCGCTTGTAATCTTCTCCTACACAGGATTTAATCACTTCTTCCTGTATGTCTGTAAGCAGCATTTCTACCACCCCCCTAAAACCTTTTGCAGGCCTCATAGACCCGCGCTTATACCATCGGGCAAGGGGTAAAATAACCAGCAGCAATACCATGCAATTTATCATCAAAGCCGCCGCATTTTTGGTAATGGATATGTCTATGGGGCGTATGTCCGTTCCCGTATGGCTTCTTTCTACAATCTTTCCGGCATATCTGCCCTCTTGGGCAATGCGCAGACTCCGGTATTCGGCCCCATGCTCAAGGTGGGAGGATAAAAAGACCTGCCATCCGTTTTGTTTGCTTTTTACCACAACGGGCAAGGGGATGCGGATGTCTCTTTCTCCCCATTTGGTTATATGCCAATGATAACTGTCGCTTATGTGTTCCAATACGACTTCTTTCACGTTCAAATCTTGAGCAAAGATATGTACCGGCAATATCAGCATCAACAAAAGAGTGATTATCTTTCCTATATGATTCTTTCTTAGCATTTTGTTATTGTTCGATGAAGACGGTAACGGTATCTTTTTGCACCGCGACTACGCCGCCTTCTACAGCTATTTCCTGTTGGTTACACTGAATAACTCCCTTTCTAAGCGTAGACACCAAAGGCGCGTGTCCGCGAAGCACGGTAAAATTGCCTTTGCTCCCCGGAATGATTACTTTGTCTACTTGGTCAAAGCAGGAATTTGACTGTGGGGTTATAATGATTAATTTCATTTAGTTATGACCATTACTGTTTGTTTCTTCCCGAATCCTTTCCCCTTTTTGAATGGCCTCCTCTATGGTGCCTACATTCAAAAATGCCTGTTCGGGAAGATGGTCAACCTCGCCGTTCAGTATCATGTTAAAACCGCGGATGGTATCTTCTATGTCTACCATTACCCCTTTTAGATTGGAGAATTGCTCGGCAACTGTAAAAGGCTGAGACATAAAACGCTGTACCCTGCGGGCGCGGTTTACCGTCATCCGGTCCTCGTCCGACAGTTCTTCCATGCCGAGGATGGAAATAATATCCTGCAATTCTTTGTTGCGTTGAAGGATTTGTATCACTTTTTGGGCGGTATTGTAATGTTCTTCGCTGACCACAAGCGGGTCTAAGATGCGGGATGTGGATTCCAAGGGGTCTACCGCCGGATATATACCCAATTCGGCGATTTTGCGGCTCAATACGGTGGTCGCGTCCAAGTGGGAGAAGGTAGTAGCCGGAGCGGGGTCGGTCAAGTCGTCTGCCGGCACATACACCGCTTGCACAGAAGTGATAGAGCCGTGTTTGGTAGAAGTGATGCGTTCCTGCATGGCGCCCATTTCCGAAGCAAGGGTTGGCTGATAGCCTACCGCCGAAGGCATACGTCCCAAAAGGGCAGATACTTCGGAGCCTGCCTGTGAAAACCGGAATATGTTGTCAATAAAAAAGAGGATATCGCGGGGACTGTCCGGTTCGGCGCTGTCGCGGAAAGATTCGGCAACGGTAAGCCCCGATAAGGCCACCGAGGAGCGGGCGCCGGGAGGTTCGTTCATCTGCCCAAAAATCAGCGTAGCTTGAGATTTGGCCAACTCGTCGTAATCTATTTTGGATAAATCCCAATGCCCCTCCCTCATGCTTTGCTTAAAGGCTTCCCCATATTTGATAACCCCGCTTTCTATCATCTCCCTCAATAGGTCGTTGCCCTCGCGGGTGCGCTCTCCTACTCCCGAAAATACCGAAAATCCGTTATTCCTTTTGGCAATGTTGTTAATCAACTCCATAATTAAGATGGTTTTGCCCACGCCGGCTCCGCCAAACAGACCGATTTTACCCCCTTTAGAGTAGGGAGCCAATAAATCTATGACCTTAATGCCGGTAAACAACACCTCCCGTTTGGTACTGAGTTCCTCAAATTTGGGCGGTTCTCTGTGGATGGGAAAGGTATGTTCCTTGCACAGAGGACGCATGCCGTCAATGGCTTTACCCACCACATTCATCAACCGCCCCCTCACCTGCTCGCCGGTGGGCATGGTAATCGCCGAATTGGTGGCATACACGGTCATTCCGCGCTGTAAGCCGTCTGTACTGTCCATGGCAATGGTGCGCACCGTATGCTCCCCAATATGCTGCTGTACTTCCAATACAAGCACATTATTATCACTTTCCGGCGAACGCCTTACTTCTACGGCTTCGTGGATGTTGGGAAGGTATCTTTTGGCGCCGGAGCCATGCTCGAAACGAATGTCTACCACAGGCCCTATGACCTGAGTAATTATTCCTTCTTTATGTTCTTTGTTGATGGTATCACTCATGGTAATCAATATTTTTTTACGTCATCAAGACATGCCGAACCTGCGACGGTTCACTACCGGATTGGCGTAGATACTTAAGAAAATTTCTTCTAATTCTGTTTTTTCCCCCTCTAAAGGAGAAAGTTTGTAGTGCATATAGCTCTGAAAGGCCTCTACATCTGCCTTGGAATAAAAACCGGCATAGCTATGACCTTCATGCAATAAATCATAGGCTATATAATTGGTTTTCCATAGTTTATAATTGTGAATAATCCGGTCGTCCATCAGCTGGGCAACGGCTTTAAGCCGGTCGTTTCTGTCTCCGGTCAAGCAAAATTCTTCGATTTGCTGACGGCTCAGAACAGGCGCTATGGCAATATGGATGCCGCCTTTGAACTGCATGATTCCGGTGAGTATGCTGTTTAGGTCTTCTCCGGGCATTTTTATGTATTTTTGCCGGCGGGACACATAAAGTTCGTTGGTTTTTAATACGTCGCAGGGTTCGTATTCGTAGGATACCGACATGGGAATAATCTTGAGGGCAGAAAAATCGTCCACAAAATTGTTGCTCCCACTCATATCAAACATTTTAAGTATCCCCTGCTCCGTAGCGTCAAATCCGTCTTTGGTGCGTCCGTTGCGCTGGGCAATCCACACAGAGCTTTGTCGTTGGGTGATTGCAATACGGATATACTCCGACAACAACAGAGAGTTGTGGTAAAACTCCCGCGGATTGGCGTTGCGAAGCACCTTAAACATCTTGTTGGATTTCCCAAAGTCCACCACAAAGTCCGAAGACATTAGGTTGTCCCCAAAGGAAATTTCGGAGGTAGGCAATTGAGTCAGATATAGAATAAGCTGGAGCAGCGCCGAATCAAGCACAATATCGCGGTGGTTGGATACGAACAAATATCCTTGATTGGCCTCAAGCGCATCAAATCCCTCAAACGTAAACCCCGATGAAGTGTCTTTGAGAATCTTTTTTAAGGCGCATTGCATTACCCCTTTCTGAAAATCCCAAATGGTCTTGAAATTCCTAAACCGCTCCCGATGATAGTCCGTAGACTCTCCGGGATAAAGATAAGCCAAAACGCCTTCTAATTGAGGGCTGTTGGCCAAACGCTGCATCGCCGGTGGGATTTCCTCGTCGGTATAGGGCCTAATCTCGTCGAATTTATGTAAATCCATGATATTTAATTTATTCTATTGTCTATAAGTTTGATTGGCTTTCTTTGTTCCATAGCCTTTTGCATCTTCAACAGCTCCTCTTTATCCAAGAAGCACAACTCCGGCGCTATCCGCAATTTGGCGCGAAATCTGTCTTTAATTTCCTTTTCAATTCCATCGTAAATTTGGGTGCAATCTACAAAAATTTTTAATACATCTGTGCCAAAGTCGGAACTATTGATTTCCACTATGTAATTATGCACCTCCTCCATGTTGTCGAGAATGTCAAAAACAACAGGAGGATAGATTGTTGTACCTTTTATTTTAAGCATTTGATTCAATCGTCCAATTATTGGACTGATTTTTAGTGCATTGCGACAAAAGTCGGCAAAAACTTCCTGCATCCGCCCTTCTGCTTCTCCCAAAAACACCGAATCTCCGTGCAGCATGACTTCTTCTGCGTGCAGCATGGAGGAAATGCCTCCAAAAATC
>WRBG01000071.1 GCA_009784635.1 Bacteroidales bacterium
ATACGGCCAAAGCCGTTGATTCCTACTTTAATTTTAGTCATTTTAATTGATTTTATGAGTGTTCAAATACTATCTTTCGAACTGCAAATATAATATAATATTGCATAAGGCGTAAAAAATGCTATTTTTGCAGGATGAACACACAAAGAAATATCCTTCTGACCAATGATGACGGTATTGGCGCTAAAGGACTACGGGCCTTGGAAGAAATGCTGCGCCCTTACGGGAACATATGCGTGGTGGCGCCCAAAGAACCCCAATCGGGCATGTCGAGCGCCGTAACCATTAACCACTCTATCCGTTTAATCGAATATACACGAGAAGAAGGAATGGTTCGCTACATCTGTACGGGGACTCCGGTAGACTGTGTAAAAATCGCCATGAGCCAATTGTTCACAGACAACAAACCCGACATATTGGTATCGGGCATTAACCACGGCGCCAACGCCTCGTCTGCCTTAGTCTATTCCGGTACCTTGGGAGCGGCGGCAGAAGGCGTATTGTACGGGATTCCTTCGATTGGTTTTTCGTTAGCCACCCACCACGACCCGGACGCGGACTTTAGGGGCTGTGTCTACTTCGGCAGAAAAATCCTCGAACAATATTTTCTGAGGCCCCCCGCTTTGGACGTGTTCCTAAACGTCAATGTGCCGGATATTCCTTTGGAGCAAATACGGGGCATCCGGTGGGGGCGGCAAGGCAAAGGAGCGTGGATTAAAGAATTTGACAAAAGAACAGACCCCCATGGACACCCATATTATTGGCTGACCGGAGAGTACCGCAACGACGAACCGGATGCTCCCGATACCGACCAAAACTTGATTGGCCAAGGCTATATCAGCATAGCTCCACACCATCTTGACAGCACCCATTACGGCGAATTGGAACGCCTTAAACAAAACTGGAGTTTGGAATAAATATGGACGAACTGTTTACCGGCTATTACCAAAGCCCCATCGGAATGATTTGCATACAATGCAACCGGCAGGCTGTTGTTCGGCTACACTTTGTGAAGCATCCGGATGAGGAGGCAATTGTTCAGCCTTTGGCCGGAAGCCCTCCGGTATTGAAGCAGGCTCTGGAACAGGTTGCCCAATATTTTGAAGGGAGGCGGCAGTCGTTCGATGTCCCTGTAGATTTGTCCGGCTCGCCCTATTATATAAAGGTATGGCGGGAACTTATGCACATTCCATACGGTACGACCTGTTCATACGGCGCTTTGGCGGCAGCCGTGGGCAATGCAAAAGCCGCCCGTGCGGTTGGATTGGCCAACAACCGAAATCCCGTTTCCATCATCGTACCCTGTCATCGGGTGATAGGCGCAAACGGAACATTGGTCGGTTATGGCGGCGGCTTACACCGCAAACAATGGTTGTTAGATTGGGAAAAAAGTCATACCTTTGTGGGACTATTTTAATAACTTAATTATGAAATTCGTAGTATCAAGTTCAGAACTCCTTACGCCGCTTCAGGCCTTGTTTCGGGTTATCTCCTCCAAAAACAGCATGTCTATTTTGGAAAATTTTCTGTTCCGGCTGTCGGGACAAACCCTAATGATTACCGCATCCGATTTAGAAACCACCGTACAAGCCTCTATTCAAGTGCAGGATGTAGCAGAGGAAGGTGTCATGGCGATTCACGCCCAACGGCTGACCAATTCGCTCAAAGACCTGACCGAACAGCCACTCGAATTTTTCCTTCATCCGGATGGGGTATTGCATATATCCCATGCAAAAGGAAAGTTTCAGCTTCCCGCCCTCCCCGGAGATGATTATCCCGAGCCGCCGACCTTGAAAGAAGAATCCACCGAATTATCCATTTCCGCTGCTACCCTCTTAGAGGGCATTAACCGCAGCCTTTATGCCACGGCAGAGGAAGAACTCCGGCCGGTAATGAACGGTATACTCTTTGATATGGGTGAAGAACAGACTACATTGGTGGCATCGGATGCACATAAGCTCGTATGCTATAAAAGAAAAGACGTGGTAGCCACTCAAGCCTCCCGCTTTATCCTGCCCAAAAAACCTGCATCCATCCTCAAGAACCTGTTGCCCAAGGTACACGAAAATATTCAAGTGGGCTTTGACGACAAGAATGCCACCTTCCGTTTCCCCAGCTATCTCTTGATTTGCCGGTTGGTAGAGGGCAATTATCCGGCTTACCGCTCGGTGATTCCCACCAACAATACCAATAAAGCAGTCGTAGACCGAATCGAACTTTTAAACAGCGTGCGCCGTGTAGCCGTGTATTCCAACCAAGCCAGCAATCTGATTCGCATCAAATTGGAGCAGGACGAAATTACCATATCGGCCCAAAACCTTGACTTCTCCATGTCGGGCTACGAACAAATCGGTTGTCAATACAACGGAGAGCCTATGGAGATTGGTTTCAAATGGGTATTTCTTGCAGAGATTTTGGCCAATCTGCCCGGACAGAACGTAAGCCTCGAACTTTCGGACCCCAGTCGGGCCGGCTTGTTAATTCCCTTGGAACTTACCGATTCCAACGAAGACATTTGCGCCTTGATTATGCCCATGATGATTGGCATATAAACGTCTCTGCACATGCAATTGAATCTTAAAAATCCAATCCTGTTTTTCGATTTGGAAACTACGGGCTTGAATGTTGCGTCCGACCGGATTGTGGAATTGTCGGCCATTAAAATCATGCCCAACGGTAAAGAAGAAATCAAGACTAGACGCCTCAATCCCACCATTCCCATATCGGCCGAGGCCATGGCCATACACCGTATTACCAACGAAGACGTGGCCGACTGTCCTACCTTTAAAGAAATTGCAAAATCCTTGGCTCAATGGATAGAAGGATGCGACTTGGCCGGCTATAACTCCATCAAATTTGATATTCCGATTTTGGCGGAAGAATTTTTGAGGGCGGGGATTCACGTTGACTTCAGAAAAAGAAAGATTATTGACGTACAAAACATCTTTCATAAAATGGAGCAGCGCACCTTAATCGCCGCCTACAAATTCTACTGCAACAAAGATTTGAACGATGCCCACAGCGCCGAAGCAGACGCCTTAGCCACCTATGAGGTACTCAAGTCCCAGTTGGACCGCTATTCGGAATTAAAGAACGACGTGGCCTTTTTAGCGGAATTTTCTTCTAAGAACCGCAACTTAGATTACGCCGGACGAATCATCCTCAATGAGCAGGATGAGCCCGTGGTCAATTTTGGGAAGCACAAGGGCAGAAAAGTTAGGGATGTATTTAGGGACGAACCCAGCTATTACGCATGGATTATGGACGGAGATTTTACCCTCGACACCAAACGGGTGCTGACCGAATTTAAACTAAGCCTCCAATCCCAAGGCGCGTAACGGGTATGAAGCTGATTTGCCTCCCCTATCAGAGTCCTCATTTTTACCTCAAGCCCGATACCGCCCTCCTGCGTAACGGCCGTCCTTTTTATGTTCCCGATTTTTGCCAAAGCATCAGTGGGGCCTTAGCTTTGGTTGTAAAAATTAACCGGCTGGGGCGACAAATTGTTCCCCGCTTTGCCCGCCGTTATTACCAAGAGACGGCTTTGGGATTCTGCCTCTACGCCGCCGACCTTTTGGAGCAAAACCGAGCAGCCGGAGTTTCCTGTGCGCCGGCCTGCGCCTTGGATTATTCCGCTCCCCTGTCGGATGTTTTTTGTCCGGCAGGCGACTCCGATATTTTTGCGTGGGAGCAATGGGCGGGTAATCTGAATCGCTCCATAGACCAAAGCATCGCCGATGTGTCGCGCTACATGTTTTTAAAAATGGGAGATTTGATTTGGATAGAACTGCATCCTCCCCTCCCCCTCTCTGTTCCCTCCCAAATCCATGCCACCCGCAACGGACAAACCCAGCTACGCTTTAGCTTGAGATAAGTCCGCCGCATTTTTGCCGGCCAGCGCACCGGTAGAAAAAGCAATCTGTAAATTGTAGCCTCCGGTGTCTCCGTCCAAGTCTATAAGCTCTCCGGCAAAAAAGAGGTTTTCCATAATTTGAGACCGCATGTCTTTTTTTCGGATATACTGCAACGAAATGCCCCCGCCCGTAACAATCGCCCTATCGTATCCTCCGTAACGCTCAATGGGGAGTTCCCAATGTTGGAGTCCCCGCAACAGTTTTTGAATTTGGTCGGCCGATAGCTCCTTAACAAAATCGCCCGGCCACAAACCGATGTAGCCCATAAAAGGAGGAACCAGCTCTCCGGGCATATAACGCCGTAAAAAAATGGCCACCGGCTCCATGCCCAATCTTTGCGCGTCTCTGTGTACACGGGCTTCTAACTGCTCCCGAGGAATGGCCGCCTTGAGGTTAAGTACAAGTACCGCTTCCTGCTTTTTGCACATGGCCATTACTACTTGACGACTCAGCCTGTAACCCAAAGAACCTTCTATACCTTGGTCGGTAAAAATGATTTCCCCAAATTCTTCCCGCACCAACGCTCCGTCAATCCTAAGGTCAAGCCCTATATTATTTAAGGTAATACCCTGCAACCGCTTGTCGTAACCTTTAGGCATCAGTCCGGTCAAAGCCGGAAAACAGGGAATTATTTTGTGTCCAAGTTGCTCTGCCAAGCGGTGGCCGTCTCCGTCCGAGCCGGTTAAAGGAAAAGAATATCCGCCGGTGGCCAGCACCACGGCCTTGCAGATTACGCTTACCTCTTTCTCCTGTTTTTGGTATTGTACCGACGTTATTTGTTTGCCGGTAGATTCCAAAGCCAATACCTTAACCCGCGTTAGGATGTGAACGCCCCGCTCCTTGGCCCATTTTACCAAAGCGTCTCTCACAAGGGGGGCGCTTTGGCAGGCAGGAAATATCCGATTGCCCCGCTCCTTGACCGTATCTATGCCTATGGAGTGAAAAAATACCAACACCGCCTCATTGGAGAAGCTCCAAAAAGCGGGACGAAGAAAATCGGCCTGCGGATAAATATGGTCGGCAAAGTCTTTCCAACTTCTTGTATTGGTTATGTTGCACTTGCCTTTACCGGTAATACACAGTTTGAGTCCGCATTGCCCCATCTTTTCCAAAAGTAAAACAGAACAGCCGCTTGCAGCCGCTTGTCCCGCCGCCATCAATCCTGCCGGTCCTCCTCCCACTACTACTATGTCGTATTTTTCCATATAAACCTCGCGGCAAAGATAAGGCTAAATCTTGAACATTTTTCTATCTTTGCACCCTCAAAAGCCTCCTTAGCTCAGCGGTAGAGCAGCTCATTCGTAATGAGCAGGTCGCGGGTTCAAATCCCGTGGGAGGCTCCATGTACGAAATTATTTCGTATCTTCGCGGCTGAAATGATCATGAACACGAAATACCCATTCCGGATACACCTGCAAAATGGTTCGGTTTGCTTTGTGGCAGCTGCTAAACGCACGGCCGCGCGTTATGATGTTTATCATAATATGAGAGAGAGAGAGAGAGAGAGAGAGAGAGAAGTAATCAAGTAGTTACAAGAGTCAAACCGTTTGACACCACTTACCGATTAAGCATTTTTTTACTAACTAAATTTTTAATATTATGAAAAAACTTTTTTTTATGACGACTATGGCTGTGTTGATGGTTGTAGCGACCGGATGCCCGCCTAAAATGGATGCACTTGATGGCGATGGCGAGTGGTATGCTCTTCAAACGCATACGACCGGCGCCGGAATAGACCTTGTCTTTATGGGCGATGGCTATAACGCCGCAGATATTGCCGGTGGTAAATATGAGAGGGATTTGAAAACAGCTATCGAAGGACTATTTGAAATACAGCCTTATAAAGCATATAGGAGTTATTTTAATATTTATATTGTGAAAGCGGTATCTGCCGCAAGCGGAATCGGTACAAGAGGCTGGCCTCGAAACACAAGATTCTCTACATACCATGCTAACGATGGCTCAATGAATACCAATCTTGAGTTATGTGTAGCTTATGCACACAATGCGCCCATTAAAAATATTAATGAAACGGTAGTAATCCTCGTTGCAAATTCGACCCAATGGGGCGGAATTACTTATATGTGGGAATCAGGTGCGGCCGTTGCCATTTGTCCGGCAAATATCTACCTAAAAGCGGTGGTTCAGCATGAAGTCGGAGGACATGGGTTTGCCAAGTTAGCTGATGAATACATTGATGCGCTAACCACGATAACATTGCCTTTGTCACAAATCCCTTATTTTCACAGTATCGGCTGGTTCGTTAACGTAGATATTACCGATAATCCCGCCCAAGTGATTTGGAAAGATTTTTTGGATATACCAAAATATTCCATGGTTGGCTTTTATGAAGGCGCCTATTATCACAGCGCCGGTGCATGGCGTCCGGAAGATAGTAGCTGTATGCGTCATAACGTACCCTATTTTAACGCTCCCAGTCGAGCCGAAATTGTGAGACGTATCAAAACGCTCGCAGGCGAGCCGTTCACTGTGGAAGGATTTATGTCAACGGACATTATTGAACTGCCGCTTATGTCTGCTGCTGCAAGAGCCACCTTTGATGAACTGCGCTCGTTACCTCCTTTAGCGCCTCCGGTATTGATGTGTGCCATTTTGGATAAGTAGTAAAAACAAAATAAATAAAATGAAAAAGTTAGTTATTACCACTATCTTAACACTTGTTGTTTTCAAAGTGTTTGGTCAAATTGATAGTATAGCAAAGCAGATTATGAACTATGGTGATTCAAAGTCCGTAATCATTTCAAAAGGAAGGAGTCTATTATTGGACAAGTTTTTGGAGAATGATATAGATATGGTCAGAGAGGTAAAAAACTACTTGATTGAAAAAGGAGAAGATGAGAATTATATTGCATTCTATCCTGCTGAATATTGGTATATCTTGTATTGGACAAGCGACTATGAGGAGTTGTCCAACAGTATTAAAGCATTTGACTCTACTGCAATCGCAAGTTATTATTCACGAATACATCCTTTTGAGGATGTGCTTATCACACAGTTGCGTTTGAAAACAAGAGAGCATGCTCAAAAAATAATAACTAAAATACAGGGTGCGGTCATTGACGATGAAATGAAAAGTTTTCTTTTGCTCAATTTTGAATCCATGACAATGAAAGATGAATCATTTCAAGACGCATTAAACATCCAAGCAGATAATTTTCTTAAAACATACCCCGAAACTGAATACAAAGATTTTATAAATAAATACGTTAGAGTAAAATATGTCCCTAAAAATTGGAGGGCAACTCTTGAGTTTTTTCTCGTGAGCGGCTATGGTATGCTTACAGGAGAGTTAAACAACAATTATACGAACAACATTCTACCATTTGGATTCTCCATTGATGTATACTATAAAAGATTTGAACTATATCTGCGGTTCGCTTTTGTAAACAATAAAACAAAAAGGGATTTTGACTATTCAACAGGAGTATATGAAAAAGGCTCGACAATGCAAATATTCTTTCCCGAAGCATCTTTGGGTTTTGCTGCTCTACAAAGTGGCCGATTCAAATTGGCTCCGTTTGCAGGTATTGGAGCCGTGTCTATTGGGGTACCACTTGATTCTTCGAAAAGAAATCCAGCATTAAAAGAACTCTCCCAATCTGCGTTCTCTTATAATGTTGGCGCAACCATTGACATCAAACTTGGCAAGATGGGATACCAATTCCGTCCTACGTCAAACGGCGGATTTATTAGAATCCGATATGGATACAGTATGCCGCAATTTTCAAGCAAGCATAATGGAATGTCGGGAGCTGTACACCAGATTTCTATTGGATATGGCATCTTTTTGAGCGCTTTACGGCGCGAGGAATAAAAACGGCACACAGCAAGGGATTTTCTAGGTTGAGCTCGCCTAAGGCAGTCTCGGTTGGCGCAGCGGGGGTATAACGTCCGCCGGCCGTTCCCTATGCACCACACGATTGCCCTCTTTTGAACTATCAAGAAATCCTTTACAGTTCATTTTGGCTGTGATTTAAGACTTTTTACTATCTTTGTGCGTGAGAGTTAAACATATAAAATAATTAGAGAATGAAAAAGGCATTAATTTTATCATTAACAGTGAACTTAATAAGTTTTGCGGGATTTTCCCAAAATATTGACAAAACAAAATTAGACGCTTATTTCGATGTGCTTGCGAGCAACAACAGATTTATGGGAAGTGTTGCCATTGCGCAAGGCGACAAGTTGATTTATTCAAAGTCGGTAGGATTTACCGATGTTGCGCAAGATTTGAAAGCGAGTGAAAATTCAAAATACAGAATTGGCTCAATAACAAAAACTTTTACTGCCGTACTTACCCTCAAAGCGGTAGAAGAAAATAAGTTGAATTTAAATCAAACGATTGACAAATGGTTTCCAACAATTGGAAATGCCGACAAAATTACAATCGAACACATGCTTCATCATCGAAGTGGACTGCACAATCATGTAGACGAGTTTGTAAAATCAAATCGACACACGCAGCCTATAACAAAAGAAGAAATGATTGAAGTAATCATAAAAGGCGGAAATGATTTTGAACCCGATACGAGAATGGCTTACAGCAATCCAAATTACATATTGCTTACCTACATTCTCGAAAAAATTTATGAAAAGCCATTTTCACAGATATTGGAAGACAAAATCGTCAATCCTCTCGGGCTGAAAAACACTCACATGGACGGCAGAATAAACACTTCAAATGGCGAGAGCAATTCATATACTTTTCTAAATGAAAGTTGGGTAATAGCACCCGAATTAGACGTTTCGCAAGCGCTTGGCACAGGTGCGATGACTTCAAATCCAACGGATTTGCTTAAATTCATCCACGCACTTTTTAGTGGGAAACTGATTTCGGAAAATAGTTTGACGATTATGAAAACCATTAGAGACCACTTTGGAATAGGGTTAATTCAAATGCCGTTTTATGACAAAACAGGTTTTGGACACACAGGTGGAATAGACGGATTTCATTCCATGTTTATTTATTTTCCAACAGGCGAAATTTCATTTGCTTATACATCAAACGGCATGAATTTTATCGGAAATGACATTGCTATTGCCGCTCTTAGAGCCGCATACAATATGCCGTTTGAAATTCCCGAATTTACGACATTGGAAATCACAGACGAAGAATTGGATAAGTATTTGGGGGTTTACTCAAGCAAGCAGTTGCCTTTAAAGATGACCATAACTAAAGCGAATGGACAACTATTCGTACAAGGAACAGGACAACCTTCTTTCCCTTTGGAAGCGACAGGAAAAGATAAATTCGAGTTTAAGCAGGCAGGTGTCATTTTAGAATTTAATCCGTCAAATAAGGCTACAACATTGAAACAGCGTGGAATGGAGTTCATTTTTGAGAGAGA
>WRBG01000072.1 GCA_009784635.1 Bacteroidales bacterium
AGATTTTATCGGTGTCGAACATCAAACTGTTCGGAATATTCAAAATAGCATCTACCAAAAGCTGGGCGTTAACTCTATGGTAGAGGCGATCAGCCTTGCCAACAGTCTTCATTTGATTTATGTGCCAGACCAGCACCCTAATAGTCCAAAACAGGAGGCAATTTCGGAAACAAGGAAGCAACGGAAATCCATGACACTTAAGAAATGCCAGCTCATACAGGAAGGATTGAACAGAGGACAAAGCGTTAATTCTATTGCAAAACGGGTAGGTGTGGAAGAATGGACTATAAGATACCACATGGGAATAGGCAATCTGACCAAAGTGAAAAACGGGAAACTTGCAGAAAATCCTAAATTGATTCGGGAATAATTTAAAATTTCTACTAATGAGAGATATACAATCAATGAAAATAAGTACAAATGTTTTTTGTACAGTAGATAAGGAATTAGTACCTTTGAGGCATTATTAATCAAAAAAAGTTTTTTTATGAACAAACTATCTTTAACTCAATTATCCGAAAAAAATTTGGACAAGATTCAGCAAAAAATTGTACGAGGCGGTTGCCTTGATACTGATGCTGACGCTGACGGCTGTTGTTGTTGCAGTTGTGGTTGCAACTACGAAGATGCGCGTAGCATTTTGTCAAAAGGCATAACGCACTTTAATCAACCTATATGATGATAATTGTGGCAGATGAGCAGTTTACTTGAGCTGATTATCCGGAATAATTCGCGTGATTGTATGGGAGTTATTTCGGATATTCTGTCACGAATAAAAAGACGTAGTAATGTGCGGATATACTTTGATACTGAGAGGGTTTTTTGTTTTATGTGTGTGCGCCCTCTCATGCGGTTGTTATCAGAACGGCAGAGATGACTTTAGTATCGTTTCGATTGATGCAAATAAAAAATATCCGGAATTAACATTGAAGATAAGCGATATCGCTGATGTATCGTACATCCCCTTGGAAACGGAAAATGTTCTCTTCGGCTCTTCTGTCACGCCTAGGCAACTCTTTGTGTGCGGAGATAAAATCTTTATTGGAGACCCGTACGCGCCCAATCCTAAATTAGTGGTTTATGACCGTACTGGAACCTTCGTTCAAATTCTTGGTTCTTACGGAAGGGGGCCCGGAGAGTATCTAAGCATAGGCGGATTTGTGGTGGACACCCTTACCGGCAAGGTAACCATATACGACAATTTGCAGGGAAAATTAATCGTTTATGACATAGATGGAAAGTTTAGGCATGAAAGGAAGCTGAGAGAGATTTATGAAAATCAAGCTGAGTTTAGCTCCATTGAGTTAATTAGCGATGATCGTCTGCTTGCTTTCAATGGATACTCCTTACTGGTTGCTAAAGAGGATATCCAAAGACCTGATGGAAGATACATTGCAAGGGCGGGTCAAGCTTACAATAGGGGGAAAACGTTGATGATCATTGACAATCGGACGCTATCCGAGCTGCCCTTCTCGGGCTTTGAGTATGCCAACCCCGGAACATTTATGGTTTTTACCATTTTTTCCCATCTGACAACACAAAGAGAAGGCGTCTATTTAACCAGCGTGCGGTCGGATACGATCTATTTTATGAATAGAAATTTAGAGGTCGTTCCCAAATTTAGAGACATTACCAACTATGGAAGTAGCGGTTTTGAGGCACGACTGTTTCCTGCCGCCGAAACGGAAAGGTACGTTCTCTTTTCAACAGAGCTGGGACAACAGGAGGACAATAATATTGCCCGAAGGTTTTTTGCATACGACAAAAAGTCAGAAAAATTGTTTCGCCTCAATAGTGATTTGCCCGAAAAAAATCTGGAGTATTTTTCACAGGAATATTTCATGATTAATGACCAATTAGCTCTTACCCAGTTCTCATTGACGCTAAACCATAATTATGCTTCTCGGCTTTTCTCTCCCTTATTTTTGTTAGAGCATTATAATCGACTACCCAAAGAATTAAAAGAGATAACAAAAAGTCTAAAGGAGGACGACAATCCTGTTTTGATGCTCATTAAGTTTAAATAGTTGCTTTGATTATGGATGGTGTCGCAAAATTTTTATCTATAAAACCGGAAACTATCTTGTCCGGTTTGTGTCGGCTTCCCAACTTGGTATTTGAAGTAACAAATATCTGTAACTTGAGTTGCACCTATTGCGCCTACTCCGATCTATATTCGGGATACGACAGCAGGGAAGATAAATTTATGCATTTTGATCAAGCTAAAACGGTAATTGATTATTTATTAAATATATGGCGATCAAATTCTTCGTTGGATTTCCCCAAAAGATTGAATATAGGATTTTATGGTGGGGAGCCACTTCTCAATACCAAGTTGATAAGAGAGATTACAGACTATGCTGAAAAGCAGGATAATTTGGGCAGAACGCTTTCGTACTCTATGACTACCAATGCGGTACTCTTGGATAAGCATATTGATTTTTTAGTCGAAAAACAATTCGACCTTTTAATTAGCTTGGACGGCGATGAGTATGCACAAAGTTACCGAATAGATAAGCAGGGAAAAAATTCGTTTGCAAGGGTATTCAATAATGTGAAGTATATTCAAAAATATTACCCCCAATTTTTTGATAAACATGTTAGTTTTAATGCCGTACTGCACAACAAGAACGATATTGGTCCCCTTTATGACTTTTTTGTTGGTCATTTTGCTAAAGTACCCTTGATAGCTCCGTTAAATCCGGACGGTGTTAAAAAAGAGAAAGCGTGTATGTTCAATGAACTATACAATGACTACAGCGAAAGTTTTTTAAAAGTTATAGAAAAGAAAACGATTGAAAAACTTAGTTTTATGGCATCTCCGCAATTAGATAGGTTTTACCGGCAGTTTGACCTCAAAAGCGGGAATATCTTTAGTGATTACCGAGATATGCTCTTTGATAGGGAAAAGGTTGGGATTATTCCTTCGGGTACTTGCCTGCCTTTTACCAAGAAAATGTTTATTACAGTAAACGGGAAGATCCTGCCATGTGAACGAATTGATCATAAACATTTTTTCGGTGTCGTTAAAGACAATCAAGTGATGCTTGATTTTGACGAAATAGCACGGTCTCATAACAAAAATATTTTTAAATTCATATCTCAATGTACGTCATGCGTCCTAAAAACTCGTTGCAATGAATGTTTGTATCAGCTAAATACTCTTGATGGGAGGGACGATATCTGTCTCTCTTATTTGAATGATAGAGCAGATTACAAAATTGATTTATCTCCGCTGAGGACCCATCCGGATATTTTACATAAAATTTTATATGAACTGCAAGTAATGAACTGACATGAAAGATTATTGGTTGTACTTATATCCTGAAACATTTCTTTTCATTGATGAAGAGAAATTGTTATTATATCACTCCAGAGATTATACTTATTTGGAGGTGGACTTTGATCCCTTTGTTAACAACTTATATATCAATTTAACAGATATTACTAATGCGTATTGTGCCAAAATTTCAGAAGAAGACTTGTTGGTATATAGTGATTTTATTGCGAAGGTTAAAGCGATTGGTTTGGGAGATTTGGTTCAATCGCCCATTCAGAACAGGCCTGTTTCTTACCCTCCAGTATGTAAAATCAATACAAATCTCTCTGTAATTCAAGATGATTATATGAACCGACGAGCAGGGTATATAATCGATTATTTACGCAATATAACTATTTACTTGACAAGTGATGGAGGCGGTTTGACAACATTTTATAAGCAAACCATATATCCGATAAAAGGTCAAAATAGGTTAGCGCAATGCGATTTGTTGCATTTTATGGACTATCTGAAAGGAAGATCCGTAGATATCAATGTTGTTTGCGACCCTAAACATTTGATTGAACACGAACTATTGTTTCAATCTTTTAAGCAACGACACCGAGTATCACTTTACTTCTTGAATTCAAAACTATCCAATACCAGACAAAATATTTTGATTCCGGATGATGCTTCCGTTTTTGTTATTTGTAACGGAAATGAGAAGCCGGTACAGCGTAATTCCTATAGTTATATATTTTTGATTACTAATGAATCTGAGTTTACGTATGCACAAGAACAGGCATCCTTAATGGAAAATGCAGAAATTGTGCCGATCTACACGGGAAATAACCTCGACTTCTTTAAAGACAATGTATTCACCACTAAAGGGGAGTTATTTTCCCTCCATTTGACCAAACGGAAAGTTTTTGCCAAACAGCAACTTAATACCAATTTCTTTGGGAAACTCACCATACTTCCTAGCGGAAACATCTACTCCAATCTGCACGAGAAGCCATTGGGTACTATTAAAGATTCCTTGTATGAAATGCTCTACAAAGAGTTAACAGATGGCTATGCTTGGATGTTGACGCGAGACAAAAAAGAACCATGCGTTAATTGCAGGTTCAAGTTTCTCTGCCCGCCCATTTCTAACTATGAATTTGCCATCGGAAAATTTAATCTTTGCCACCTTCGAGGCAGCGAATAGTCCTAACAGGCCCAAGCGGATATTTGCCTAAGAAATTGATTACGATGTAGAGGAAGGAGAGAGAAGTTGGTGGAGTTTTATGACCTGTATGGCAGCAGCCACGTCATGCACCCGCAAAATGTCTGCTCCCTGTTGCAGGGCGTACAAATGCAGGGCGGAGGTGGCCGGCAGCGCTTCTTGGGGCGTTATATGTAGTGGTTTGTATATCATTGATTTTCTGGAAATTCCAATGAGGCCCAGTACATGGGGAAAATCAAAGACAGCAGGGAGTTCGGCCAAGAGTCTGTAATTTTGCTCCGTTGTTTTGGCAAAACCAAAGCCGGGGTCAAGGATGATTTGGCTTAGGCCGGCTTCCTCCGCCCTCTTTAAAACAGAAGCAAAATAACCGCGCACTTCTGCAACCACGTCTGTGTAGTCGGTATGCTGCTGCATGGTTTGCGGCGTCCCTCTTTTGTGCATGGCAATCAGCGGCAGTTGCCGGCGAGCTGCAAGTCCAAACATAAGAGGGTCTTCTTCTCCGGAAGAAATGTCGTTGATTATAAAGGGGCCGATTAGACCGTAGGCCCGTTCCACGATGCTGCTGTGGCAGGTGTCCAAAGAAAAGAGGGCATGGGGGAAAAAACGGCGGAGTTCCTTGAGTACAGGGACTAAGCGTTCCCATTCCTCCTCTGTGGAGAGCCGGTCGGCGCCCGGCCGCGAAGAGGCGGCGCCTACATCTACGATTCCGGCGCCCTCTTCAATCATAAGCTCGATAGTCTTAAATACTTCCTTAGGCGTCGCTTGACGGCTGGGAGCGTAAAAAGAATCGGGCGTAATGTTTACGATGCCCATCACAAGGGGGGTATTGCATATATGGCTGCCGATTTTGCGTTCCATGCTTGAAAAATGATTATCTTTGGCAAATTTACAAAATATTTGGATGTTTATTGTATTGGAAGGTTTGGACGGCTCGGGAAAATCTACGCAAATCACCTATTTGCAGGATTTTTTTCAAGAGCGTGGCCAAAAGTCGCAGTTTATACATTTTCCCCGCTTTGACGCCCCTGTATACGGGCCTTTAATTGCTCAATTCCTCCGCGGGGACTTGGGAGGGATTGAACAGGTTCATCCCCAATTGGTAGCCCTAATTTATGCAGGCGACCGGCATCATGCCGCTCCTCTGATTCGCTCTTGGTTGGCGCAGGACTATGTGGTGATTGCCGACCGTTATGTATATTCCAATATCGCCTACCAGTGCGCCAAAGTGGAAGATACAGAAAAACAAAAAGCGCTGAGGGATTGGATTATGCAAACGGAATTTGGGGATTTTAATCTTCCCCGTCCTAATCTGAACCTCTTTTTGGACGTACCCCTCCTCTTTGTGGCCCAAAAGTTAGGCGCTCCCCGCGAAGGAGACGACCGAGCTTACCTCAACGGAAAATCAGACATCCACGAAGCCAACTTGATTTTTCAAGAAAAAGTGAGGCAGGTTTACTTGGAACAGACCCGATTGGATTCGGGATTCAGCATCATCCCCTGTGGAGATGCATCCGGCTCCATGCTGCCGGCTGCCGACATTTTTGGTCATATCAGAAAAAAACTATCATTATAACATAAATAAATTGGTAATAATCATGAAATTTCTTTGCACACTTTCCCGTATTGTGATTGGTCTGCTGTTTATCTTTTCCGGACTTACCAAGGCGATTGACCCGGTAGGTTTTGGATTTGTGATGGCCGAATACCTAAAGGCGCTTGGACTCCAATTCTTTACTCCCTTGGCTATAACCGGAGGAATCGCTCTTTCGGCGTTTGAATTTCTGTTGGGGGCATCCCTGTTGGTCGGCTTGCAAGTACGCCTCTCCGCGTTTTTCTCTATGCTGATTATGGTTTTCTTTACTTTCTTTACCCTGTGGGTGGCGATTGTTAATCCGGTGCAGCATTGCGGCTGCTTTGGAGACGTAATCCATCTTTCCAATTGGGAGACGTTTTTCAAAAATTTGATATTCACTCCATTTACCCTACTTCTTGTTTGGCAGCGAAAGCGTTTTGAACCTGTCACCTTTAAAAAATGGGAGTGGGGTACCATCGCCATCTTTGGCATTGCATCCGTACTGCTCTCCCTTCATTGTTACCGGCACTTGCCCTTGATGGATTTTACCGGCTTCAAAACAGGCAACAACATTCCCCAAGCCATGACCATTCCGGAAGGAGCCCCCCTGCGCCAGTACCAAACCACGTTCACCTATCAAAAGGACTCAAAGACCCAAACATTTACCTTGGACCAGCTTCCCGATTCCAGTTGGACCTACGTTTCGCATAAAACCAAACTGATTCATGCCGGAACCATTCCGGAGATTCCTCAATTTGACATAAGCACCTACCGGCAAAATCGTTACGTAACCGATTCCCTGCTGGCGATTAAAGGATACCTGCTGGCGTTAAGCCTTCCTTATGCCGACAAAGCCAAGGCAGGCGCTATTAAAAAAGCAGCCCTTCTTTCCCAAGAGGTGGCCGGCATCCCCTTTATCGTCATTTCGGGTTCGGGAGAGGGCCAAACAGCCGCCTTGTTACAGGAACACGGATTGGATGCGCCCGCCTATTTTTTGGATGCCAAAGTCCTGTATACCATGGTTCGCTCCAACCCCGGACTAAGCCTCCTCTACGATGCCACCGTGGTGGCCAAGTGGAGCGCTTTTGATATTCCTTCCCCCGCCGCTCTAAAGCAATTGATGGGCCGTGATTGGGAAGTAGCGGCAGCAAAATCAAGAATCAGAGAAAACCTGACTATAGAGATTATGGCAATCGGACTGTTGTTGCTCTTTGCCTTGCTGCACTCTGTCTTTCATCGCCATCATACCCGCAAGTCCAACCGTCATGATACAGACCCATCAGTCTCTAAAGCAGTATAATACCTTTGGTATAGACCATAGCTCCCGTTATTTTGTCAAGGCATCTTCCGCAGCGGAAATTAAAGAAGCCCTAAGGGAGGCCCGGCGTATGGAACTGCCTGTATTGGTACTTGGCGGAGGCAGCAATATACTTTTTACCCAAGATTTTGACGGGATGGTGGTTAAACCCGAACTCTTGGGCATAGAGCTTACAGACCGGCAGTCGGACCGGATTACAGTGGCTGCCGGAGCCGGCGTGGTGTGGGATGATTTGGTGGTTTGGTGTGTAGACCGCGGTTGGGGGGGACTGGAAAACCTTTCCCATATTCCGGGTACGGTGGGCGCGGCGCCTGTGCAAAACATAGGCGCTTACGGAGCAGAAGTCGGGGACGCCATTGATAGGGTAGAGGGCATATATATAGATACCCTTGAGCCTTTTGTCTTCTTGGCTGCGGACTGCGCTTTTGGCTACCGGAGCAGTATTTTTAAGACGGAATTAAAAGGCCGTATTTTGATTACCCGTGTCTTTTTCAGCCTGTCTGCCCATCCCCAATCCAATACCGATTACGGAAGGATTGAGCAGGAATTGCAAAACCAGCCCGATAAATCCGTACACAGCGTCCGGCAGGCCATCATTGCCATCCGCAGCCAAAAACTGCCCGACCCCGCAAAGATTGGAAACGCAGGGAGTTTCTTTAAAAATCCCGTAGTAACTGAATCCTTGGCCTCCCAAATTCGGGCGGATTACCCCCAAATACCGCTTTATCCGGCCGATGTTTCCGGATATTGTAAATTGCCTGCCGCATTCCTAATAGAAAAGGCCGGATGGAAAGGGGTACGCAGAGGCCGGGTTGGGGTACATACAGACCAGCCCTTGGTGTTGCTCGCTTACGAGGGAGCGAAAGGGCAGGAAGTGCTTGACTTGTCGCTGCTTATCTGTGAATCAGTGCAAGAAAAATTCGGGATATTGTTGGAACCGGAGGTGAATATTTTATAGCTACTGCAACTTGCGCTTGATTTCCACAATGGTATAAGCTTCAATCATGTCGCTGATTTTTATATCGTTAAAACCGTCTATATTCAATCCGCAGTCGTAGCCGGCAGCCACTTCTTTCACGTCGTCCTTAAAGCGTTTAAGCGAGCCTAAGGTTCCGGTATACACCACAATCCCGTCTCGAATTACCCGTATTTTGGCATTGCGGGTAATTTTACCCTCCTTGACCATACATCCGGCAATAGTACCCACTTTAGAAATCTTAAAGGTTTCCCGCACCTCTACCGCAGCGGTTACTTCTTCTTTCTGTTCGGGGGCCAACATGCCTTCTATACCGCTCTTGACTTCATTGATTGCATCGTAAATAACAGAATATAAGCGGATTTCGATTTCTTCTTTCTCGGCCAATTTGCGTGCTGCCGCAGAGGGACGCACTTGGAAGCCAATAATAATGGCGTTGGAGGCGGCGGCCAGCAGAATATCGGACTCGGAAATGGCCCCAACCGCTTTGTGGATGACTTCTACTTGAATTTCTTCGGTAGAAAGTTTAATCAGCGAGTCGGCAAGGGCTTCGATTGACCCGTCCACATCTCCTTTTACAATTACATTAAGTTGCTGGAAGTTTCCAATGGCTATCCGGCGACCAATCTCCTCTAAGGTAATATGCTTTTGGGTACGGATATTTTGGATGCGTTGGAGTTGTTCCCTTTTGTTGGCCAAGTCGCGGGCTTCCCGCTCGTCGGCTACCACGTTAAAGAGTTCTCCGGCGGTAGGGGCTCCGTTGAGTCCCAGCATGGAAACCGGCATAGAAGGACCGGCTTCCTCAATTTTTTGTCCCC
>WRBG01000073.1 GCA_009784635.1 Bacteroidales bacterium
GGAGCGGAGAAAACATCAACACGCAGGTATTCGATATGGAGCAGCGTGGTATGCAGGAATCCGACAAGGTCATGGCCGTAAGCCATCTGACCAGAAATACAATCATCCAGCGTTACGGTATTCATCCCGACAAGGTGGCGACCGTACACAACGGAGTGGATTTTACCGGTCATGACGCCGTGTCCGTAGAGCGCGGTGTCACCGACAAGATTGTTACCTTTTTGGGGCGGATTACCTTTCAAAAGGGGCCGGAATATTTTATTGAGGCGGCGGCGAAAGTGCTCAAGAAGTATCCCAATGTGCGTTTTGTTATGGCCGGCAGCGGAGACATGTTTCACCGCTCCATCCGGCGGGTGGCCAAATTGGGGATTGCCGACCGCTTTCATTTTACCGGCTTTCTCAAGGGGAGCGATGTGCAAAAGATGTTTGCCTATTCGGATGTTTACGTAATGCCTTCGGTGTCTGAGCCTTTTGGGATTTCTCCCTTAGAGGCGATGCGTTCCGGCGTCCCCGTCATCATATCCAAACAATCCGGCGTGGCCGAAGTCCTGCGTCATGCCGTCAAAGTGGATTTTTGGGATATAAACGCCATGGCCGATGCTATGTACGGACTGCTCCAATATCCGGCCCTGTCCCAAATGGCGGTGCGTTGCGGTTTTGAAGAAGTCAACAGCTTAAAATGGGATAAAGCGGCTGCTTTGGTGGCCCAAATATATCAGGAGGTAATTATATGAAAAAGACGATTTGTTTTTATTTTCAAGTACATCAGCCATATCGGTTAAGGCAGTACCGATTCTTTGATATCGGAAAAAGCGATTATTATTACGACGATTTTGCCAACCGGAATTTTATGGGACGGATTTCCGAGCGTTGTTATCTCCCCATGAACCGGTTGATGCTCGAGGTCATTACCGCCCATAAGGGAGCCTTTAAGGTGGCCTATTCGATTTCCGGCATGGCCCTGCAACAGTTTGAAGAATACGCGCCCGATGTACTCCAAAGTTTTCAAGCTTTGGCGGCTACCGGCTGCGTGGAATTTTTGGCCGAAACCTATGCCCACTCTTTGGCTTCTTTGGCATCGGAAGGGGAGTTTCGCAGCCAGCTGCAACTGCATGCCGACACGGTGGAGCGGCTTTTTGGGAAAAAGCCGGTAACTTTCCGCAACACAGAGCTTATTTATTCGGACTCTATTGGGGCAGTGGTGGCCGATATGGGCTATGAAACCATGCTGGCAGAAGGCGCCAAACACATATTGGGCTGGAAAAGTCCCCATTATCTGTATACCAATGTGATTAATCCCAAGCTCAAGATTCTTTTACGCAACTTTAGCCTCAGCGACGATATTGCCTTCAGATTTTCTAATCGGGCGTGGGAACACTGGCCCCTTACCGCCGACAAATTTGTTAACTGGTTGCAGGAACTTGGAGAAAAAGAAGAAGTCATCAACCTGTTCATGGATTACGAGACCTTTGGAGAACATCAACCCATGTCTTCGGGCATTTTTGCCTTTATGCGCCACCTGCCCGAAGCCATCCTCAGACAGGGAGATTTTGAGCTGCTGACCCCTGCCGAAACCGCCGCCAAACATCAGCCTGTGGCTCCCCTCCACGTTCCCTTTGCCAGTTCTTGGGCCGATGAGGAGCGGGATGTAAGCGCTTGGCTCGGCAACGAATTACAGAACGAAGCCTTTTCCAAACTCTATGCCCTTGAAGAGGAGGTCAAAGCCAAAAACAAGCCCGAATTGCTGGCTCACTTCAGAGACTTACAGGCAAGCGACCACTTTTACTACATGTGTACCAAATACTTCTCAGACGGAGCCGTGCATAAATATTTTAATCCCTACCCCACACCCTACGAGGCATTTATCAATTATATGAACGTAATCAGCGACTTCCAAATCCGGGTTGGGCAGACGGCAGGTAAAACAAGGGCAAAAACAAAGGCAAAAACAAATAAAAAACGATAAATGAAAGCTATTCTTACCCTTTCTGTTATGGTGATGTGCGCCATGATTGCCACTGCCCAAAACACTTTTGTATACAAAACGGCAACGGCCCAAGTGATACTCTTGTCCGAGGGCCAACGTCAAGGCGGGCTGAACATTCTAATTGGAGCGACCCCCGAAATGATTGCCGAAGTCGCCCCCGACAATAGCTATCCCAGCGCCACCAATGTCTTTTTGATTCGCACCCAAAGCGGGAAAAATGTATTGATTGATACCGGATTCGGACGGGAACTGATAAGCAACCTCCGGAGTTTGGGCCTTGGCCCCGAATCCATAGACGCCATTCTGATTAGCCACCTTCATGGCGACCACATAGGCGGGTTGCTGCTTGAGGGCAAAGCGGCATTTCCCAAGGCAAAACTAATGATGTCTCGGCCCGAAGCTGAGAGCGCCAACGAAAACGCCCGCAAAATGATGGCAGAGTATGCACTGATTACTTTTGAACCCGAAAGCGATGCGCCCGCGCCTGTTTTTGAAGACGTAAAAGCCATGGCCAACTACGGACACACGCCGGGGCATACGGTCTTTTTCATAGACAATGTAGCCATATGGGGAGACATGACCCACGCCATGGCCTTCCAAATGCCTTACCCTCGGGTGGCCGTAACCTACGACACGGATGCTGTGGCGGCTGTGGCGTCTCGCCTTAAAATGCTCGAATACCTTGCCGCCAACAACTATATAGTCGGAGGTATGCATGTGGCTTATCCCGGCTTGGGAAATTTAAAAGCCAACGGCAAAGGAGGCTATATCTTTACGCCTTTATAGGCCGTTTTTTCAAACCTGCCCTCATTGCCTCCTTCTTTCATATCTGCCTGTATATTTGACCTTGACGGCGTATTGGTTGACACGGCCAAATACCACTATTTGGCGTGGAAGCGTTTGGCGGGGGAGTTGGGTTTCTGTTTTTTGGAATCAGATAATGAGCGACTAAAGGGAGTGAGCCGCATGGCTTCGTTAGAGATATTGTTGGAGGTAGGCGGCATTACCCGCTTTGGTGAAAAAGATAAACGGGCCATGGCCGACAGGAAAAACGGTTGGTATGTGGACTTTATCTCTCAAATAACCCCCAATGAGGTATTGCCGGGAGTCTTGGATTTTCTGCATGAATTGAAAGAGGCGGGGGTAAAGACGGCGATTGGTTCGGCAAGCAGGAACGCCGGTATGATTTTGGAGCGCACAGGCATGGAGTCGCTGTTTGAGGCGGTGGTTGATGGGAATAAAATCAGCCGCGCCAAGCCCGACCCCGAAGTGTTTTTGATGGGGGCGCACACATTGGGCTTGCCTCCTTCTCGGTGCGTGGTCTTTGAAGACGCCGCCGCCGGCATCGAGGCGGCCATCCGGGCCGGAATGAAAAGCGTAGGAGTGGGCCATCCGGATATCCTTAGCAGAGCCACCGTGGTCATCCCCGACTTTACAGATATGAATTGGAGTAAACTGCAATCGTTAATGATATGAACCCACACTTTCAAACCCATCCTTGGAAGGTCATCGAAACCCGCTTTGACCCCGCCCGCGTAAAAGCGGCGGAAAGCCTGTTCAGCATAGGCAACGGCATCATGGGACAACGTGCCAATTTTGAAGAGACCTATACAGGAGAGAGTTTGCAGGGAAGCTACATCGGAGGGGTTTATTATCCGGATAAGACCCGCGTGGGCTGGTGGAAGAACGGCTATCCCGATTATTATGCCAAGGTACTCAATTCGGCCTTTTGGATAGGAGTCGAGGTGAACATTAATGGCGAACTGTTAGACCTTTACACCGCAAAAGTCCTCGATTTTTATCGTGAATTGGATATGCGGCGCGGTTTGCTGATTCGCAGGTTTAGGGCTGTGTTGCCCCATGGGACGGAAGTGGAGGTAGAGGCGACTCGTTTTGTAAGCATGGTGCGTACCGAGTTAGGCGTTGTGCGTTATCGCATCAAAGTATTGAACGGCAATGCCCAAGTGGAGCTTAGGCCCTATATTGATGCCGATGTAAAGAATGAGGACGCCCATTACGGCGAAAAATTTTGGGACTTGGTAGAAGAATCGGCAACGCCCTCCTCCCATTATGTTACCATGGAAACCAAAAAGACCCGGTTCTCTGTGTGCTGGTTTTCTCAACACGAACTTGTGGAAGCTTCCCAAGAGGATGCTGTCACCTTGTATAAGTACGTAGGCATTACGTCTTCGTTAAACCACAAGCCCAAAGACTTGGCGCAGGCTGCCCGTGAAGTGGCCACCACCGGTCAAAAGCTTGGTTTTGACGCTCTGCGCGATGAACACAGCAGGGCATGGGAAGAAAAATGGGCGCAGTGCGACGTGGAGATTGGCGGAGACGATGAGGCGCAACAAGGCATCCGTTTTTGCATCTTTCACCTGCTACAGACCTATACCGGAAAGGATGCCCGCTTAAATGTGGGGCCAAAAGGTTTTACCGGAGAAAAATATGGCGGAAGCACCTACTGGGATACAGAGGCTTATTGCATCCCTTTTTATTTGGCTACGGCGGGAGGCAAAGTGGCACGGTCTCTGTTGCAGTACAGGTATAATCAGTTGCCTCAAGCGATTGAGAACGCCCAAAAATTGGGCTTTACCCGTGGCGCCGCCCTTTACCCCATGGTAACGATGAATGGAGAGGAGTGCCACAACGAGTGGGAAATCACCTTTGAAGAGATACACCGCAACGGGGCGATTGCTTACGCCATCTACAACTATGTCCGCTATACCGGCGACCAAGACTATTTGGCTGCGTATGGCGTAGAGGTACTATTGGCCATTGCCCGCTTTTGGGCGCAGCGGGTTAGCCGGAGCGAGGCGCGCCAAAAATACGTCATGTTGGGGGTAACGGGCCCCAACGAATACGAGAACAACGTAAACAACAATTGGTACACCAACTACATTGCCTGCTGGTGCCTGCGTTATGCCAAAGAGAGCATGGAGTGGGCCAAGGAGATGCACCCTTGGCGTTATAGCAACATTATAGACAAAACCGGATTTGACGAAGCCGTAGAATGGGCGCAATGGATGGATATTGCAGAAAATATGCACTTCCCCAAAGACGACGGGCAACAAATCTTTTTACAACAGGACGGATATATGGATAAGGAGCAGATATTGGTCAAAGACCTCGACCCCGACCAACGTCCTTTAAACCAAAAATGGAGCTGGGACCGTATTCTGCGCTCTTGCTTTATCAAGCAGGCAGATGTGTTGCAGGGACTGTATTTTTTTGAAGATGATTTTGACATGGACACCATTCGCCGTAATTTTTATTTTTATGAAGCCCGCACGGTACACGAATCGTCTTTATCGCCCTGTGTACATGCTATTTTGGCGGCAAAAATCGGCGATATAGACAAGGCTTACGAATTGTACCTGCGTACTTCGCGCCTCGATTTGGATGATTACAATAAAGAAGTAGACGAGGGCCTGCATATTACCAGCATGGCCGGGTCGTGGATGGTCGTTGTTCAAGGATTTGCCGGAATGAGGGTGCAGGATGGGCAATTGACCTTTGCCCCCAAATTACCCAAACACTGGACGGGTTTATCTTTTAAAGTGAACTTTCGGGGCAAAATAGTGTGCGTAAACCGGCAAACGGAGGGTACAACAGTTTAGGAAAAATTTGTACTTTTGCGGTTTGTACTATTGCAGCATATATGACGATAAAAAATGATATAGCATTGAATCCCGACTATTTGTTTGAAGTGAGCTGGGAGGTTTGTAATAAAATAGGAGGCATCCATACCGTTATAGCCACCAAGGCGCTAAATATGGCTAAGGCTTTGGAACATAGACATGTTCTGATTGGTCCCGATGTGTGGAAGGACGAGGGGCAGAATCCGGAGTTTACCGAAGACCCCCGACTGCTGCGTTCATGGAGGGCAAAAGCGGCCCAAGAGGGTTTGCGCATCCGGGTGGGTCGCTGGAACGTGTCGGGCCATCCGATTGCGGTTTTGGTTGACTTTTCTTCCTTGATTGTCAAAAAAGACGAGATATTTGCAAAGTTTTGGGAACAACACCGGTTAGACTCCATTAGCGGCCAGTGGGATTATGTAGAACCGGCCTTGTTTGGTTATGCTACCGGCAAGGTGATTGAAAGTTTTGTGCGTTTTAACTTGGCTTCCCACCAAAAAGTGGTTGCCCAGTTCCATGAGTGGATGACCGGAACCGGCCTTTTGTATTTAAAATCCACCGACTTACCTATTGGCTGCGTCTTTACCACCCATGCTACGGTATTGGGCAGGTGCATTGCCGGCAACCACCTGCCGCTTTACGACTCGATGACCCGCTATAATCCCGACGAAAAAGCAAGGGAATACAACGTAATGTCTAAGCACTCTTTGGAAAAGGTGTCGGCTCAAGCGGCGGATGCCTTTACTACGGTGAGCGAGGTAACGGCCAAAGAATGTGCCTATTTCTTGGGAAAGGAAGTTGATGTGATTACGCCCAATGGCTTTGAAAACAGCTTTACCCCCTCGCCGCAGGAATTGCCGGCCAAAAGAGCGGCAGGACGCAATGCGTTGATGAAATTGGCGGCCGACATGTTAGGCTATCCCGTAGACGAAGACGCTTTTATAGTGGGCATAAGCGGGAGGTACGAGTTCACAAACAAAGGCATAGATGTGTTTATAGATGCCTTGGGCAAGCTCAACCGGCAAGAAGGCGGAGGTCGTCCGATTTTAGCCTTTGTGATGATTCCCGCCGGAATCACCGGACCGGATAAAGCGCTTCAGCAGAGGATACAGCAAGCCTGTGTGTTGGCGGCCGGCCCCCATTTTACTACCCATGAACTCTCCGAAAAAGAATATGACCCCGTACTGCGGCGTTTGGGGGAACAGCGCCTTACCAATAAAGAACAAGACCGGGTGAAGGTATTTTTTATTCCCTCTTACCTAAATGGGAATGACGGCATAGTCAATATGAGTTATTACGATTTGTTGGTCGGATTAGATTTGTCGGTATTCCCGTCATACTACGAACCTTGGGGCTATACCCCTTTGGAGAGCCTTGCTTTTAGCGTCCCTACCGTAACCACTTCTTTGGCCGGTTTTGGCTTGTGGGTGGCTTCCCATTATGCCAAACCCCATCCGGGCATCGGCATCATTGAGCGGAACGACTTCAATGATGACTATGTAGTAGAAGCTATTGTGCGGGAAGTGGAATCCTTGTTGCTGTTGCCGGCAGGAGGGGAGGAAGAAATTAGGAAAAATGCCAAGGATGTCTCTACGATTGCACTTTGGGATAATCAGATAAAATATTACAAACAGGCATACGCTTTTGCCTTGGAAAAAATTATGGCCGATATCGGCAGTTTTCCCGCACAAAAGGACGAGAGCGAGCATTTGGTGCATAAAGAGGTGATGGTCAGCTCTCCTCAATGGTCGCGCATCATGATTCAAAAGCAATTATCCAACCGTTTGGCAGGATTGGATACGCTTTCTAAAAACCTGTGGTGGTGTTGGAATCAAGAAGCTAAAGAGCTGTTTGAAAGCATAGACCCCTTGTTGTGGAAAAAAACCGAGGGCAACCCCATTCAATTGTTGGATAGAATCCCCCTCAAACGGTATCAAGAATTGGAGAAGAACGAGGATTTTGTACAACGATTAGACAGTGTGATGCAGCGTTTTGATGCCTATATGAGCGCCAAGTCCGACTTACAAGGCCCTAGGATTGCCTATTTTAGCATGGAATACGGTCTGGACGCCTCGCTCAAGATTTATTCGGGGGGCTTGGGCATCTTAGCCGGAGACTACCTCAAAGAATCCAGCGATAAAGGCGTGCGTATTACCGGAGTAGGACTGTTGTACCGCTATGGCTATTTTACCCAAAAACTGTCGGCGCAGGGGAATCAAGTGGCTGAATACGAGGCTCAAGACTTTTTAAAGATTCCGGTCTCCCCGCTGCGCGACCATCAAGACAAGTGGATAACCATCAGTTTGGCCTTTCCCGGACGTACCGTGTATGCCCGCCTGTGGAAGGTAGAGGTGGGGCGTACCGAATTGATTCTCTTAGACACTGACTTTGAGGATAATCTACAGGAAGACAGGGAAATCACTTATCATTTGTACGGAGGAAGCTGGGAAAACCGGCTCAAGCAGGAACTGCTGCTGGGGATTGGAGGCATTAGGGCGCTCCGTCTGTTAGGCATAGATTTTGACGTGTATCACTGTAACGAAGGACATGCTGCCTTTATTGGTTTGGAGCGTATTAGGGAATACGTGATGGAACGGGGACTTCGTTTTGACGAAGCGATGGAGGTGGTGCGCGCTTCTTCCCTTTTTACCACCCATACGCCCGTGCCCGCCGGACACGACGCCTTTTCCGAAGACATGCTGCGCACCTACATTGCCCATTATCCCGACCGGATGAAAACCACTTGGGAGACCTTGATGGGCTTGGGAAAAATAGACATCCATAATCCGGGCGAAAAATTTTCCATGAGTTTTTTGGCGGCCAATCTTTCCCTTTATGCAAACGGAGTGAGCTGGTTACACGGAAAGGTGAGTCGAGAAATTCTTGCCCCCCTTTGGCCGGGGTATTTGCCCGAAGAGCTGCATGTAAGTCATGTTACCAACGGCGTACATTATCCCACGTGGACGGCAGACGAGTGGAAGGCCGTGTACAGTCAGTCTTGTTTTGAAGATATTTACCAAGTAGAAGACGGCATAGTTTGGGATGTGCGCCATAAGTTGAGGGCCAAGTTGATTGCTGCCATTAAGGAACGTATGTCCGGACAAAACGCCCCCGCCCACTATTCTCCCCGTGATATAGTCGTCATTCGCGAAACCCTTAGGGACGACATCTTGACCATTGGCTTTGCCCGCAGGTTTGCCACCTACAAACGGGCGCATCTGCTTTTCAAAAATATAGACCGTCTGAGCCAAATCATCAATAACCCCAAACAACCGGTGCAATTCCTTTTTGCCGGCAAAGCCCATCCCGCCGACAAGGCCGGACAGGA
>WRBG01000074.1 GCA_009784635.1 Bacteroidales bacterium
CGAGCTCACCGAAGGTAATATGCTTGTTGTACGCTGCCGTTTTTAATCGACAGACTGCTGAACTACGTCTTCATAGTCATTGATGGCGGTGGCTATTTGTTTTTCCAATTCAGGAATTTTGCTGTGTACAACATCCCAAACGATTGAATAGTTTATGCCTATGTAGTCATGAACCAAGCGGTCTCGCATTCCGGCTATATTTTTCCAACTGGCGGTATGCCATTTTAGTTTGACATCGACAGGAATTTTTTTGCTGGCTTCACCTATAATTTCCAAGCTACGAACTACTGCACGTTTCATCACTTCGTTTTTCAATAAATGGTCTTTTGTCATGCCCGAAGTCGCAGTTAGAATGAATCTGCATTCATCTAAAATATGTCGTAAATATTCAATGGGCCGTTTACACATAATCTACTTCTTCTAATATGTATTTCCCTATATATGGGCTCAATCCGTTGACGGTGACAACTTCAATCTTTTCATCAACGAACAAATCTTCCAAATAGTTACACAGACTCATGAAATTACTGAAAGTCTCTTTTTCCGGCTCAAAGTCTACCAGTATATCTATATCACTTTGCGGATGCTGTTCGTTACGGGCATATGAACCGAACAAACCTATTCTGTTAACGCCATACAATTCTAACTGTGGTTTGTGCGTGTGTATGATTGACAATATGGTATTCTTTGATGTCATTTCGTTTATATCCGGAGCAAAAGTACACTTTTTTTCGTTCAAAAAATATTTTTTCTGAAAAATGTAGCCATTTTGATGGTACACACTTCTCAGCGGCTTACATACTTCTTCTAATTACACATCAATTTGAGACTCAACGCAGGTTCTGCATTTGCCGCAACATCTCGGCGGCGGTGAGTCCTAAAACAGGATGTTTCCACTCCGGAGCTACTTCGGCCAATGGCTCTAAGGCAAATCTGCGCAGATGCAGGTGCGGATGGGGCAGGGTTAATTCCGGACTCTTGCAAATCAAGTCTTGGTAAAACAGCATGTCAATATCTATACACCGAGAACTGTAGCCCTCTGCCCCGTCTGCCCTAATCCGCCCCAACAAGGTTTCAATACGCAGGCAACAAGCCAATAATGCCTCCGAAGACAGCGGGGTATCTATCAACAGCGCTTGATTAAGGAAGGCCGTATCGGCCTCAAATCCCCAAGGAGGGGTTTCATACACTTTAGACGCCTTAGCTATATGGCCGCAATCTTGGCCGATGAGCAATCGGGCCCGAACAAGCAGGGCTTCCCGATTTCCCAAGTTACTCCCCAACAACAAACAGGTTTTCATGATTATTTGTCCGCCCCGCCATACGCAAGCGCGTACATTTTTATTTGTTTAATCATCGAAACCAAGCCGTTGGCACGGGTGGGGGAAAGGTGTTCCTTGAGTCCGATTTGGTCTATAAAATCAATATCGGCCTCCAAAATTTCCTGTGGACTGTGTCCCGAAAAGGTTTGAATCAACAAGGAAATAATGCCCTTGGTAATCACCGCATCGCTGTCGGCTACAAAAAACAGTTTTCCGTCCCGATTGTAAACGACCAACCATACGCGGGATTGACAACCCGTAATCAAGTTTTCTTCCCGCTTTTGCTCTTTGGGAAAAGGTTCCAAGGCTTTGCCCAGCTCGATGATGTATTCGTATTTTTCCATCCAGTCGGTAAACAATGAAAACTCTTCCGCTATCTGTCTTTGGGTTTCCGCTATGCTCATCTTAACATCAATATTACTTTCTTTAAGGCTTCTACAAATCCAAATAACTCTTCTTGAGTATTATACACGGCAAACGAGGCCCTAAGCAGGTTGGTCTGCCCAAAACGCGCCAAGGCCGGTTCGGCGCATAGCTGACCCGAACGAACGGCATAACCCATTTTGTCCAACAAGGTGGCCATATCGACGGCATGTACTCCCTCCACGCTAAAGCTGAAAAGCGGGATTTTGTCTTCTATTCCCGTTCCAAAAATCCGTAATCCCTCTATCTCCTGCAATAAAGCCATGCCTTTTTGGGTCAATAAACGCATATGCGCTTCTACTTCTGCCCGATTGAGGGATGCCGCGTACCCGACAGCCGCCCCCAAGCCCGCCTGTCCGATAAAATTGGGCGTTCCCGCTTCAAACTTCAAAGGCAGTGCGGCATAGGCGCTGCCTCCAAAAGAAACAGAGGCAATCATGTCTCCCCCGCCCTGCCAAGGAGGCATACGCTCTAACCAGCTTTCTTTGCCGTAGAGTATGCCTGTGCCCGTAGGCCCATACAACTTGTGGCCGGAAAAAACATAAAAATCACAGTTTAAATCACGCACATCAATCTGTTCATGAACTATGCCTTGCGCTCCGTCAATTAAAGTGGGAATATCCCGCTCGTGGGCCATGTCTACAATTTCTTTTACCGGATTTACCACGCCCAACACATTGCCGATATGGGAAACCGCCACCAAGCGCACCTGCCCGTCTAACAACGAGGGCAACAGGTCCATCCTCAATTTTCCGTGGTCGTCAACCGGCAATACCCTAACCGAGGCTCCTTTTCGGGCGCACATCAATTGCCAAGGCACAATGTTGGAATGATGCTCCGCCTCGCCGACCAACACCACATCGCCGGACTTTATAAAGGCCTCGCCAAAAGAAAAGGCCACCAAATTAATCGCCGCCGTAGTTCCCGAAGTGAATACTACCTCGTGGTCATGGGCCGCCCCTATAAACCGGCAAACCGCCCTGCGCGCCGATTCGTACTGCTCTGTGCATTGCGCGCTCAAATAGTGTACCGCCCGATGGATATTTCCGTTTATTTTCCCCTCCATTTCTGCCAGTAACGACAATACCGACAATGGTTTTTGGGCGGTGGCGGCATTGTCGAGATAGACCAAGGGTTTGCCGTACACCTGCTGCTCCAAGGCGGGGAACTGGGCGCGAATCTGTGTTATATAGTCGTTCATTGTTTTACATGATGGGCAAAATCCCAACATGCAAAAGTAGCAAAAAACCGCAAATTGTATTATTTTCGCAAGTTCATCTATCACCTGTCATAAAACTATACTCCTATGTATGAATATATTAAAGGGACTATTGCCGAACTCAGTCCCACCCATGCCGTAGTTGAGGGCGGCGCTATCGGATACCATATCCTAATTTCCCTCCAAACCTTTAGCGCCCTGCAAAACACTCAGGAACAGGCACAACTTTGGCTTCACCATTATGTGCGGGAAGATGCCCAACAACTTTACGGCTTTGCCCAAAAGAGCGAGCGGGAAATGTTTCGCCTACTGATTGCCACTTCGGGAATAGGCCCCAATTCGGCCCGGATGATTCTTTCTTCGCTCTCGTCCGAAGAGCTGAAACAGGCCCTGCTTACAGAAGACTTGATGCGACTCAAATCCATCAAAGGGATTGGGCTAAAAACCGCGCAACGTCTTATTGTAGAGCTAAAAGACAAGGTAATCAAAGCCGGATTCGAGGGCGATACGCCCCAGCAGACCGGACAATCCGGAGGGGCCATCCGCCAAGAAGCCTCTTTGGCCCTGCATATGTTGGGATTTCCCAAGGCCGCCGTTGACAAAACGCTTGACCAATTATTGCGCCAACACGCCGGTTACAGTTTAGAGGAACTCATTAAAGTTGCGCTCAAACAAATTTAGCGTATCTTTGTGGCACTAATGCCAACCATAAAGTTAATTCATAAAAGTAAAATATTAAAGATATGAACATTCCGGAAAACTTACTTTACACCAACGACCACGAATGGATAAAGGTGGAGGGCGATATAGCCACGATAGGTATTACCGATTACGCCCAATCCCAATTAGGCGACATTGTTTTTGTAGACATCCAAACAGAGGGCGACCACTTGGATATGGGAGACGTATTTGGCGCTATTGAAGCCGTCAAAACCGTTGCCGATGCCCTTATGCCCCTCTCCGGCACCGTAGTCGAGGCAAATCCTCGATTAGAAAGCGAGCCTCAGTTGGCAAACAGCGAGCCTTACGGGGAGGGTTGGCTGATTAAAGTACAGTGTTCCAACCCCGCAGAGATAGATCAACTGCTTTCTGCAGACGCATACAAACAACTCTTATAACCGCTTGCTCCCATGAAGCGCAGTTTTGGGAGCGATAACCATTCCGGTATCCATCCCCATATTCTTGATTCTATCCGGCAGGTCAATGCAGATTTTGTCCCCGCCTATGGAGACGATTCCTACACGCAGGAAGTCGAACGGCTTTTTATGCAGGAGTTTGGTCCGGATGCAAGGGTCTTTTTCGCCTTTAACGGAACGGGCGCTAATGTGCTTTGTTTAAAAGCGCTAACCCAGCCATACCACGCCGTTATTTGCGCCGATACCGCCCATATTCATGTGGACGAATGTGGAGCGCCGGAGCGTTTTACGGGTTGTAAGTTGATTGCTATACCTGCTCCGGACGGAAAACTCACTCCCGATTTGGTAAAAAAAGAGCTTAAAGGATTTGGATTTCAACACCATGCACAACCAAAAGTCATCTCTATTTCCCAAACCACCGAACTGGGGACCGTGTACAAGCCTCATGAAATCGCCGCCTTAGCCAATCTTGCCCACGAACACGACATGTACCTGCATGTAGACGGGTCCCGTTTGGCCAATGCCGCCGTCTTTTTGGGCATCAGTTTTAAAGCCATGATTACCGATACCGGCGTGGACGCCCTTTCTTTTGGAGGCACCAAAAACGGTATGTTGCTGGGCGAAGCGGTCGTATTCCTGCGTCCCTGTCTGGCCGAAAACTTTTTGTATACCCGAAAACAAGCCATGCAGCTTTTTTCTAAATCGCGTTTTATTGCTGCTCAATACATTGCGTATTTTAAAGACCGCCTCTGGGAACAAACCGCCACCCATGCCAACCAAATGGCTGCCTATATGGCCTCCCGCCTCACAGACATCTCCGGAGTCAGCGCCACGCATCCGGTAGAAAGCAACGCCGTTTTTGCCATCATCCCCCGCGATGTTTGTAATCAACTGTTAGAAAAACACCTCTTTTACATTTGGGACGAGGAAATCTGCCAAGTACGCTGGATGTGTTCTTTCTCCACCACCAAAGAAGACGTGGATGTCTTCATTTCCGATTTAACAGCCCTTTTGAAATAAACTTAAAAACAATGGAAGTTACCCGCACATTTGACATTTTAGCCCTCTTGAAGGAGCAATACCCCAAGGACGACATCCTTGCAGGAAAAAAAGACGGAAAATGGATTAAGTATAGCGTAGACGACTATGTCCGAAACTCCTACCACTTAGCCTACGGCTTTCTCGAAATCGGCCTACAAGCCGGAGACAAAGTTCTCACAGCCAGCCACAACTGCCCTCAATGGAATTTTATTGATATGGGATTGACCTTGGCCGGAATCATCCATGTTCCCATCTATGTCACCCTTAGCGCAGAAGATTATCTCCACGTTATTCCCCATTCAGACGCCAAACTCATCTTTTTGGGAGGGGAATCCTTGGTAAAAAAAATCTGCCCACTGATGGAAACCCTAAGCAATCCTCCTCAAGTATATACTATTGACCCGGTTACCGGATACAAGAATCTCGAGGAAATCGCGGCCTTAGGAGCGGCAAACAAAGAAAAGTGGGAAGCCCATATCGCCCATAATATCGCGACCATGGACCCGGAGACAATCGCCACCATCATTTACACTTCCGGCACCACCGGCACCGCCAAAGGCGTCATGCTTTCCCACCGAGCCTTAGTATTTGAATTTATAGGCACCGCCGTGCAGCAAATTAGGGATTACCGGCACAAAATGCTTAGTTTCCTCCCTCTTTGCCACATCTATGAACGGAGTATGAACTATGAATACCAATATTTAGGAATAAGCACCTATTATGCAGAAAATCTGGGCACTATTGCCGCTGACCTCTACGATATCAAAGCCGATGGTTTTTGCGCCGTCCCACGGGTATTGGAAATGATGTTCAAACGAATTGAAGCAGCCGAAAAAGATTTGAAAGGAATTTCAAGAAGGATTTATCGTTGGGCGCTTCACTTGGCGCAGCGCTTCAACTACGAACACAACAGTCTGTGGTATCGTATCCAGCATTTTTTTGCCGAAAGATTAGTGTATGTAAAATGGCGTGAAAAGTTGGGTGGTAAGGAGATGTTGGTTGTTACCGGAGGCTCCTCCATCCAGCCGCGCATCATCCGCCTGTTCTCCGCAGCCAAACTCTACATCTTTGAGGGTTACGGAATGACCGAAACCGCCCCTGTAATCGCCGTAAACAATCCCAAGGAGCATATTATTAAAATCGGCACGGTGGGCAAAGTTATGGACGGCACAGAGCTAAAAATAGCCGAAGACGGGGAAATCCTTACCAGAGGGCCTCATTTGATGTCGGGCTATTATAAAGACCCCGAATACACCAAGCAAGTGATTGACGAAGAAGGCTGGTTCCATACCGGAGATGTAGGCCGGTTTGTAGATGGTATCTTTTTGCAAATTACCGACCGTAAAAAAGAAATTTTCAAGCTTTCTTCGGGCAAATATGTTGCCCCTCAAGTAATTGAAAACAGGCTCAAAGAGTCTTCCTTTATAGAGAACGTCATAGTTATTGGAGAAAACCACAAAACGGCCTCCGCCATTATTGTTCCGGACCTGCCGCAGTTACGCCTTTGGGCCAAGGCGCAGGGGCTGTCCTTTGCAGACGACCACGCCTTAATTGCCCTGCCCCAAGTAGTCCAGCACATGACCAAAGAAGTGGATAAAACCAATAAAAGCCTTGCCTTTCACGAGCAAGTCCGCAAGCCCAAACTTACCATAGACGAGTGGACGCCCATGAATGGATTCCTTTCTCAAACCTTGAAACTGAAACGCTCTGTACTCCTCCGGCACTATGCCGACTTGATTCATGAAATCTACAAGCACGAAGAATAATCCCGCCGGTTTATTCCGGATTTGGAAAGAAGCATTTGAAGAAAAGGACGATTATATCGCCCTTTTTTTCAAAGAAGCAAGTCCTTTGGGTAACACCCTTAGTTGCGGCCCTGTTCACGCTCCTTACGCCGCCCTTACGCTTTTTCCCATCAATTTGGAATTGGCGGGAATGTCTTATTCCGGCTACTATTTGTACGCCTTGGGCGTTTTGGACACCCATCGCGGCAAAGGATATGGCCGCCTGCTCTTGGAACAGGCCCGAAGTTATGCTCTTAGCAACCAAGGCGCTTTTATCCTCCTCCAGCCCACCAATGCCCCTCTTTTTGCCTATTACCGGAACTTAGGCTACGCCCACTCCGTTTCCCGCGCCCAACTCAGTATCGACCGGACAGCCCTTAAAAACGGGGATTCAAGCCTCCTAAACCTCTTGCAAGCCCTCTCCGCGCCTGCTCCTTCCCGCTTTATTTGGCCGGAATCCATGCGTTCGTATATCCGCAAAGAATGTATGTACCGCAAAGGCGCGCTCATTGCCCAAACAGCCTACTGCTATCCTCAGCAGGACGAATTGGGATTTTTTGTGGAAATCAAGGAGTTCAACGGTTCTGCCCAACAAATACCTTTGCTCCTTAGCGGACTGCAAGAACATTTTCCGGACGCCCATCGTTTTGTCTTTTACGGCAAAGCCCAAAGTCCTCCCCTTGCATCGCTCCAACAGGCTCCATTTGCTCTATTACATTTTATTGATTCCCACGCAGAAAAGCTATACTACCTCAACCAACCTGCCTCTTTTGCGCTTGGGATGGACTAAGCGTATGCCTCCATGTGCGCAGATACTCCGACACGTCTCCGTTGATGTGGAATAGTTCGTTAATCCCCACATACAGACCGGTAAACAACATGCCGGCTAATGGAAGTTTAAACCACCACGACCACATCAAAAATCCGGACAAATAATGCACGCCGCTACAAATCGCCATAGACAGGGCCAGCACCCACACAAAATACCACAAGACCTTAAAGTAGTTAATTTCTCTAAAGAATAACCGAATAAATATGGTTGCGGCCAATACATTAATGGCATTTTGCGTCAGCAGGGCAAACGGTAGCCCCCAAATGCCCCAATAAGAATAAGCAAGCCACAGCAGCGCAATCAACAAGATATTGGCAATCGTGCTGTAAATGACCGAAAATTTAACAATCTGACCGGCATGATAGAGTCTGGTAACCACGGTGCTGATTCCATACAGGGGAATCAACATACCTAAATACTTGAGGAATGTTCCGGTATGCCGGACATCATCCGGCCCAAAGGCGCCCCGCTGGTATAAAAGCGCCGTAACCGGTTCTCCAAAAAAGAAGAAGAGGGCGGCAATGGGAGCTAAGATAAAAATCAACATCCGTGTTGACCTCATAAACACGTTTTTACGTCTCTCCCGTTCTTGTTGCACTGTAAGTTCATTTATGCGTATAGCCGCCACGGATGAAAATTGGTCTGTAATGACCTCCGTAGGTATATTGGCTATTCTTTGCCCGTATGTGTAGGCCGTGAACAAGCCCGGAGCGGACCCGCCGGCAAAATAGTTAAGCGCGTACTTCCCTAAAAAGTTGCCTATATTTCCAAACAACCCCATGGCAAAGTTCTCTTTAAACAGTCTGTTCATCTTAACCCATCTAAAAGAGAAGTCCCAAGACAAGTCCCGCTTCATTATATAGAGCAGGTGGGCCAAATTCAAAAGATTGCCGATATAAGCGGCCACCAACAGTACATATATATCAAGGTAACGGTGCAACAATACCATAAAGGCCAATGTTACCACATTGTTCAATAGTCCCGTAAGTACCGGCATGGTAAAATGCCGATACGCATTTAAAACGCTGCTCAAATAGCTTACCATTAGCATAATCGGAAAAAGCGGAATAAACAGGGCAATCAGCTTTTCATAGGCCTGTAAGGTTTCGGTTTGGTATTTGGAAATCCAC
>WRBG01000075.1 GCA_009784635.1 Bacteroidales bacterium
TATCCTCCTCCTTCGGGCAAAAATTGGGCCACCTGTCCGGGGAGGGATTCGCTGAACAACAAACCATAGAAAGCGCTGTCCAACACATTGCCCATGGCTCCTACCAAAATCAGCGACATGCCCACCAAGACGCCTGTCGGAGCCTTGTATTTAATCAACCGGTGTATATAAAATCCGAGAAAAACGGCCAAACCAATCCTAAACAGACTGAGCAAGACTTTTCCGATATCTCCTCCAAAAGACAGGCCAAAAGCAATTCCTTTGTTTTCTATAAAGAGCAACTGAAACCAAGAACCCAATACGGGAATACTCTCTCCGAGGGACATATTGGTTTTTACCCAAATCTTAAACCACTGGTCCAAGAACAGAATCAGTATCACAATGGCTCCGACAAGAAAACTTCTTGACTTACGGGAAGAAAACATACCTATTCCCTGTTGTTTTTAGCTTCCACACACAAAGTAGCGTGAGGTACTAATTTAAGCCGCTCCTTGGGAATCAAGGTCCCGGTTTCACGACAAACTCCATAGGTTTTATTCTCGATTCGAATCAAGGCCGTCTCTAAAGAGCGAATAAACTTATGCTGACGCAAGGCCAGTTGCCCGGACTCTTCTTTGGATAATGCCGAAGCGCCTTCTTCTAAAACCTTGAAGGTGGGAGAAGTATCCTCGGTATCATTACTGCTGCTATGTGTAACCGATGCTTTTAAAGCGTCATAATCTTTCTTGGCCTTTTCTAATTTATCCAAAATAAGGACTTTGAACTCTTGCAGTTCTTCGTCGCTGTAACGAAGTTTTTCATAAACTTCTTTTACCGTCTTCTCTTGCTGTTCCATGGAGATAATATTTAAGCCGCAAATGTACTAAATTATTTGAATATGCTTACACCTTTGTCAGCGTTACGCCCAACACAGCCTCCCCCCACTCCACCGTCCGGTCATGGACGACCTCTTCTGTCACCAATAAGGAAGATGCTAAGGTTTGGGCGCATACATAGTCTTTAAATTCGCCCAACGCCTCCACCACATCGGCGGCGGAAGCTATGGCTACATGAATTTTATCCGTCACCTCAAAACCACATTCCTTTCTGAGGTTTTGAATACGGTTGACCAATTCTCGAGCCGTACCCTCCCTCCTTAGGCTGTCCGACACCGTAATGTCGAGGGCAATGGTGAGGTTGCCTTCTACCGCTACCAACCATCCGGGCATATCTTCAGACGTAACAGACACGTCTTCTTGAGTCAAAATTACCTCTCCGGAGGCTAAAGCCAGACGATATTCCGGCGTGCGTTCCAAAGCGATAATATCTTCTTGAGAAAAATGCTGAAGCGCCTCGGCCAATTCCTTCATCTGCTGTCCGTATTTCTTGCCCAAGGTTTTAAAATTAGGCTTCACTTTCTTCACAATCAATCCGGTCGTGTCGTACAGATACTCTATTTCTTTGACATTCACCTCGTTTAATACTATGGATTTAATGGCTTCCATTTGGGCTTCGATTTCTGAATCCGTTACCGGAACCACCATCTTGGCCAAAGGTTGACGTACCTTTATATTTACCTTGCGGCGGAGGGCCAATACCATGGAGCTGCAACGCTGCGCCAACTCCATCCTTGCCTCCAAGACGTTATCTATCAGATTTTCATCATAATTTGGCATGGGGGCCACATGCACGGAATCGTCTTGAACTCCGGCATGTACATCCCTAAAGAGCCGGTCCGCAAAAAAGGGAGCAATGGGCGCCATGAGGATGGCTACGGTTTGTAAACAATGGTGCAGGGTCTGATAAGCCGCATATTTATCCTCGTTCATGCCTCCTCCCCAATAACGCTTGCGGTTTAGGCGTACATACCAATTGCTTACATGGTCGCAAACAAAATCTTGAATCAAACGGCCCGCCGTAGTTACGTCATAGTCGGCATAGGCCTCGTCTACCCGCTTGACCAAGGTATTCAGCAGCGACAAAATCCATCTGTCCAATTCGGAGCGGCGGGCTACGGGAACTTGAGGCTCCTTGCCTGTATAACGGTCTACATTGGCATATAAAGCAAAGAAAGAATAGGTGTTATATAAGGTGCCAAAAAACTTTCTGCGCACCTCGTCCACAGCCGCCGCGTCAAATTTAAGGTTGTCCCAAGGCTGGGCATTGGTCAGCATATACCAGCGCAGGGCGTCTGCCCCGTATTCGGCCAATGCGCCAAAGGGGTCTACCGCATTTCCCAGACGCTTGCTCATTTTATTCCCGTCTTTGTCCAATACTAAACCATTAGAAAGCACTGTTTTAAATGAGATTTTATTGCTGACCATAGCCGCAATGGCATGCAGGGTGAAAAACCATCCACGGGTTTGGTCCACTCCCTCGGCAATAAAATCGGCGGTTTGGCCAAATTCGGGTTCGTCCAAACGGGCCAAACCTTCCTGTGCGTAGGGCATGGCTCCCGAATCAAACCATACGTCAATCAAATCTTTCTCGCGGTACATGGGCTTTCCCTTAGAAGAAACAAGCACGAAATCATCTACATATGGTCTGTGCAAATCTATCTTGTCATAATTTTCGGACGAATAGTCTCCGGGGATGAAACCTTTATCCTTTAGAGGATTCGAGGGCATAACGCCGGCTGCAACCGCCAGCTCCAACGCTCCGTACAATTCTTCTACCGACCCCATGCAGCGCTCCTCATCTCCATCGGCCTCTCTCCAAACAGGCAAAGGCGTACCCCAATAACGACTCCGCGAAAGATTCCAGTCTTGAAGGTTTTCCAACCATTTTCCAAAACGTCCGGTACCGGTACTCTCGGGTTTCCAATTTATGGTCTTATTTAGTTCTATCATCCTGTCTTTAACCGCAGTAGTCTTGATAAACCAAGAATCTAAGGGATAGTAAAGCACGGGCTTGTCGGTCCTCCAACAATGGGGATAGTTGTGTATATGCTTCTCGATTTTAAACACTTTTTGGTTTTCTTTGAGCATGATGCACAAGTCTATGTCGAGCGTTACAGAGTCTTGAGCAAGCACGGGGTCGTAGGCATTTTTTACGTAGCGGCCTGCAAAGGAACCATATACGTCCACGTTTACCCGTTCTGCCACAAAAACAGGGTCTAAGTCCTCTATTTTATAGAACTTACCGCTGCGGTCAACCATGGCCTGCCTGTTTCCCTCCCTGTCTGTCATCAGTAAGGCCGGCACTCCATTGGCCTTACCCGCCCTGTCGTCGTCGGCGCCAAAGGTAGGGGCAATGTGTACCATCCCCGTACCATCTTGGGTCGTAACAAAATCGCCGGTTATTACCCTAAAGGCGCCGAGGCCGGGGTTAATCCACGGAATTAACTGCTCGTATTCAATCCCTTTTAAATCGTTGCCGGTAAATTCACCCGATAAAATACGATAAGGAATTAACTTGTCTCCTGCTTTATACTCCTCCAACGGAACCTCTTGGGCCTTCTCATTAAAATATTGACCAACCAGCTCTTTAGCTATGATATAGGTCTGTAACGCACCCGAATAGGGATTATAGGAGCGCACCCGCACATAGCAAATCGAAGGACCTGCGCACAACGCCGTATTGGAAGGAAGCGTCCATGGCGTGGTGGTCCATGCCAAGAAAAAGAGTTCCTCATTAGGGGTCGAAAATAATTTTTGGGACAAATCGTTGCGCACTATTTTAAATTGCGCCGTACAGGTAGTGTCCTTTACATCTTTATAGCATCCGGGCTGATTCAGTTCATGGGTAGAAAGTCCCGTCCCCGCAGCAGGAGAATAGGGCTGAATCGAATAACCCTTATAGAGCAATCCTTTTTTGTAAATATCTTTTAATAAATACCATATAGTTTCTATATACCGATTGTCACAGGTAATATAAGGGTCGCTCATGTCTACCCAATAGCCCATTTGCTCGGTAAGCATCTCCCATTCGCGGGTATACTTCATCACTTCTTTGCGGCAGGCTGCATTATAGTCTTCTACACTGATGTTTACGCCAATATCTTCTTTAGTAATGCCCAACATTTTTTCCACGCTCAATTCTACCGGCAAACCGTGGGTGTCCCAGCCGGCCTTTCGCCTTACATAATACCCCTTTTGGGTCTTATACCTGCAAAAAATGTCTTTGATGGCCCGCGCCATTACATGATGGATGCCCGGCATCCCGTTAGCCGAAGGCGGCCCCTCAAAAAAGACAAAAGAAGGAGCGCCTTTCCGCGCTTCCAAAGAGCGTTCAAAAGTCTTTTCTTCCTGCCACATCTTCCCTACCTCCCTGTTCAATTGGGCCAAATCCAAACCCTTATATTCTTTAAACTTCATTCCGGTACATTAAAAAGCGCACAAAGGTACGATTTCTGCGCAAAATCCATATATTTGCCGACATGAACCTCAATTATATTGACCTAATCATTCTTGCTCTGTTGGTTAGTGCCGCCGTATCGGGCATTTGGAAAGGCTTTATTCACCAGCTATTTGGGATTGCAGCCCTGTTTTTGGGCGTATACTGCGCCTACCACTTTTCGTATTTTGCTGCCTTTTGGATAGATAAATGGATACATCCCGATAAAACCACTATTGCCGTTATGGCTTTTACCCTTACCTTTTTGGTGGTACTGTTTGGGGTAATTTTGGCCGGACGGCTTACCGAGAAAATCATAAAAGTCGTATTATTAGGCTGGCTCAACCGCATACTCGGACTGGTTTTTTCCTTGGCCAAAACGACCTTTATTTTGAGCGTTTGCATTTGGATTCTACGGGCCGTGGACCAAATTTGGCCGTTTTTTCCCCATCAGGATGCAAAAAATTCCATATTATTTGCCCCCTTGGAGCAACTTGCCCATAACATTTTTCCCTATCTAAGTAGCTTTCTTGCAAGCCTCTAAAATTTTTTAAATTTTTCTGCCTTCAGATTTTTGTTTTTTGCCCGCTTCTGAGAAAAGCTCGGCTTAGGTTTGCGTACAGAATCGGAGGAGTTGCGGCTGTGGTTGGAATAGTGCGGAGGATACCGTAACTCCTTTTTTGATTCTGCACACATTAATCCATAAACATCCATGATGAATGTACCAAAGATATTGCCCTCCGGTTTTACCGAGGTTTCTGCAGAACAGATTTTGCATACATACAACCGGAGTCCCAAAGTCATCTATTTAAGTGTTTTAATACTGATTATTACAGGCTTGACATCGCTATTTTTTGTTAAGGTAGACGTGAGTATTCGGGCGCAGGGCGTCATCAAGACCATGGGTGAAAGGGTTTATCCCAAAGCCTCCGGTTCGGGCTATCTGCAATACTTAAATCCTTTACTCAAAGAGAACGCGGCGATAAAGGCGGGCGATACGCTTATTGTTATCGGCAGGGAGGAATGGAACGAACAATTGATGAACGCAGCGCACAGGGAAAATGAGTTAAATGGCCTGCTTGCCGATTTGGCCATACTCATCGGCCTTCCCCATAAGGAGTACGGGGAGGCGTATAACGAAGTCCCCGTTTTTCATACGGATGTGTACAGGCAAAACCATCAACTCTTTCGCTATCGCCATCAAAGTCATGTACAACATTTTTTGGCCGTGCAAAAGAATTATGAGCGGGACAAACGGTTGTTTGAACAACAGGTAATTGCCCCGGCCGATTTTGAGCGGACCCTGCATGAGTACGACAAGGCCGTTTTGGGATTGTCCACCCTCTACGGCGAGCAGATGAACCAATGGCGTCAAGAGCAACAAAAATACCGCAATGAACGGATAGACATACAGTCGAGCATAGTCCAACTGACCATTCAAAAACAAGAACTTACCGTGCTGGCGCCGGTATCGGGCAGCGTCCAGCAACTGCCCGGACTAAAAGTCGGAAACTATGTAACTCAAGGCGAAATCCTCATGGAAATATCTCCGGACGGAGCCTTCCATGCAGAATGTTACGTCAGCCCCCGCGATATTGGCCTAATCCGAATCGGACAACAAGCGCTGCTCCAGATAGACGCTTTTAATTACAACGAATGGGGCATGTTGCAAGCTCAGGTTTCCGACATAGCGCATGATGTCGTTTTGTTGGATGGGCAACCTTTTTTCAAGGTATTTTGTACGCCACAGAGAACATGCCTAAGTCTGAAAAACGGCTACACCGGCCAGTTAAAGAAAGGCATGACCTTTAGCGTTCGTTTTAAGCTAACAAGGCGCACGCTCTTTCAATGGCTGTACGACAAGGCCGACCACTGGCTAAATCCCAACATGACCACCAAAGCATAACGCATAACCGGATGAAAGTAAAACAACATGACATTACCGATTGCGGGGCGGCCTGCTTGGCCTCTGTGGCCATTTGGTACGGACTCAAACTGCCCATTGCCCGTATCCGGCAAATTGCCTCGACCGATAAAAAGGGTACCAACATGTTGGGTATGGTAGAAGCCGCCGGACAGCTCGGTTTTTCTGCAAAAGCAGTCAAAGCCATAGGACCTCATGGAGAAAAATGGACCGCTCCATTGGAAAAAATCCCCAAACCGGCTATTGCCCATGTAGTCGTCAATAAAAAATTACTGCATTATGTTGTACTCTACAAGGCTAACGGGAAAAAGGTATCCATCATGGACCCGGCAGACGGAAAAATGCACCGCTATTCCTATGACGAATTTACGGATATGTGGACGGGAATTTTGCTGTTGCTGGCGCCTATGGAGGAGTTTAAGCGGGGGAACCAAAAGGTGTCGGTGCTGACCCGCCTTTGGCATCTGTTTCGTCCCAATCTAAAAGATTTGACACAGGCTATTTTTGGCGCAGCAGTCTATACGGTGATTGGTCTTTCTACGTCTATATATGTGCAAAAGATTGTAGACAATGTGATTCCTCAAGGGAACAAAAATTTGCTGAACCTGCTCAGCGTTGCGATGATGGCGCTGCTGTTGTCGGGCATATTCATCAATTTCTTTAAGACATTGATTGTGTTGCGCACGGGGCAAAAAATAGACGTCCGGCTGATTTTGGGATATTACAAACACCTGCTGCGCCTGCCCCAAACCTTTTTCGACAACATGCGCTCGGGCGAAATCATCTCCCGCGTGAACGATGCCGTCAAAATCCGTCTGTTCATCAACGAAACCATGATTAACCTGTTGGTATCCATCTTGATTTTGCTCCTCTCGTTTGCCTTGATGTTCACCTATTATTGGAAGTTGGCCTTGATTATCTCCGGAGTAATTCCGCTCTATACCTTGGTGTACATAGTCTACAACTACGCCAATCGAAAGACCCAGCGCAAATTGATGGAAGATTCCGCCGAACTGGAAGCCCATTTGGTAGAATCGCTTAACGCCGTAGGTACGATTAAACGCTTTGGCATGGAAGACTTTGCAGGATTAAAAACCGAAGCCCGTTTTGTACAATTGCTGCATACCGTTTACCGGTCCGGCAAAACAGCCCTGTGGTCGGGCAGCTCTGCGGAGTTTATATCTCGACTGTTTACCATTATTTTGCTGTGGGCAGGAGCCGCGTTTGTGGTAGATTTGCACATTACGCCCGGCGAACTGCTGTCGTTTTACGCCCTCATCGGCTACTTTATGGGTCCGGTCGGCAGTTTGATTGGGATGAACCGCAGTTGGCAGGATGCGCGGATTGCCGCCGACCGTTTGTTTGAAATCATGGATTTAGAGCAGGAAGATGGCAGGCAGAAACTACCGTTTGTTCAAGAGCAGTTGGGCGATATTGTATTTTGCGACGTACATTTCCGTTACGGCGCTCGGGAAGACGTATTTACAGGACTCAACCTTACTTTTGAACAGGGAAAAATCAGCGCCATTGTGGGGGAGAGCGGCTCGGGAAAAAGCTCGTTGCTGGCCATCCTGCAAAATTTATATCCCCTGCAAAAAGGCCATGTATGTATGGGTGGCGTAGATGTACGGCATATTGCTCCCGCCTGCCTGCGCAGCCTCATGGGCATTGTGCCGCAGCAGATAGACCTTTTTGACGGTTCGCTGTTAGAAAACATTGCCTTGGGCGACCTTGAGCCCGACCTTCCCCGCATATTGGCCCTTTGCGAACAAATCGGCCTCCAATCTTTTATTCAATCCCTTCCGGCCGGATTGCACACACAGGTTGGCGAAAAGGGGGCCAAACTCTCAGGCGGACAACGACAACGCATCGCCATTGCCCGCGCCCTTTACCGCAATCCCCGTATATTGGTATTGGACGAGGCAACCTCGGCGCTTGATTCCGAATCGGAACAGTACATTAAACACGTCATCGCTGATTTTAAGGCCAACGGCAAAACCGTTATCATTATTGCCCACCGTTTGGCCACCATAACCCAAGCCGATACCATTTACGTATTGCAGGGCGGGCGACTTACGGAACAGGGGTCGCATCAGGAACTCCTGCGTGCCCAAGGACAATATGCCGCTTATTGGCAGGCGCAAACACAATACAACTATGAATCACTTTGATTTTCTGGATAAGCTATCTATAATGAATAAGCTGATTATCAGAGAATATACCGGCTCTCCACATGAATTGGCCCGGCGTCTTTCTATCAGCCGCAGCACCTTATATGAAATTATAGACGAATTAAACTCGCGAGGAGTCGAAATCAAATACTCCCGCAACCGCGGTACATTCTATTACAACAACGACATGTTTCTCGATATCCGTTTTGCCATAAAGCCCCTTGAAAGCATAGATGAACCTAAGGAATTAAAACATTTTTCCGGCGGATGCAACATTTTTTCTTCCGTCCTTTTTCTTGGACGGAGCAGCCGTATCTTTGTATCCGAAAGCTCGTTTTGCAGTGCGCAATGCAAAATATGCTGAAAAAAAATTTTAATTAACAAAAAAATGTTTATCTTTATGAAAAATTTAAATTTGAATGAATGTGGAGTGTGCGAAATTTCTCAAAAAGAAATGGCGGAAACTAACGGTGGA
>WRBG01000076.1 GCA_009784635.1 Bacteroidales bacterium
CATCCCGCCGACCATCTCGCGAACCGAGCTTGCGAGTTCACCAAAGGTAAACTGCTTTTACATATCATTCAACGACAACGCTTTCAATAACACTTCGTATTTTGCCAAATGTTTTTGAATGGCAGCCGTTTTCATAGCCAATGTTTGCAAACTGATTTTCTTTGGGTTGCGTTTTATTTCAGCAATAGTGGCGGTCTTGTCAAAATCGTTTAAAGCAATCAAGTCAATTTCATTTTCACCGGTTTTATCCCAAAAATTGCCGATTGTAGTAATTGTTTCCTCTTCAGAAAATTTCTGGCGAAAATATTTTTCCAGCATCAAACCGCTATATTGTTCGTAATGATTTGTAATATACAAATTTAGCAAGTCAAATTTTCCCATTTCAATCAATGTTTGATTTGGGTATATAAAGCGAAACCAAAAACGTAGAAAATTGTCGCCAATAGTCCAATTTGTATTTCGACTTTCCGGCTTTGAAAACATTGGTTTGTTTTTGATAGTTAAAGAGTACTGATTTTCAAGATTTGCCAAATAAGCGCCTGTATTTTTTCCTATAATAGAATCAATCTCGCTTTGTGTGGTTTTACCTGCTGCAATGAGTTGAAGAATAGAAAAATAAATACTGTAATCACGCCCAAATTCCGATACAAGCAAATCTTTTCCTTCGTTAAGAAAAGGCGAATCGCTGCGTGTTACAAAATCAAGCATTTTTTTGAATGTCGTTGCTTTCGCGTTCATTAACAAGGCTATATAATGCGAAACGCCGCCTGTGAGCGTGTAAAGGAATAGCAAATCTTCTGCTGAATAAGCAGGATTGTAATCTTTTAGAATGTTTTTTATAACGCTAATTGTAAAAGGTTTAAGAATTATTTTTGAAGTCAGACGACCAAAAAGAGGTTCTTTGTTATTTTCAAAAATCTTCATCATCAGCGAATAAATCGAACCGCAAACAATAAAATTAAGTTTTATTTTGTCTTTGTATCTGTCCCAAAGATTTTGTATTTCGCTGAAAATAGCACGGTTGATATTGTCAAAATCTTGAAACTCGTCAATAATCAAAGTATAATGTTCACTTTTGGCAAAAATCAGCAGTTGCTCAAACAAGTCGGCGAAACGGTTTATTGTGCCATAAATCTGCAAACCCAGCGCCTCGCTTGCTTGTTGTTGAAATTGACCGCAAAGTACTGCCTCGCTGTTGCGAGACACAAATAGGTAGAGTACTTTTTGTCCTTCAGACGCGCGTAAAAGCAGCGAGGTCTTGCCTATTCGTCTTCGTCCAACCATAATTGTAAAACACGCTGTTTCAGCAGATTGTTTTTCAATTCGCTCCAAAATTTCCAATTCGTTTATCCTATCATAAAATTTCATGCTCAAAATAATTTAACTGTAATTAATTTAATGCCCATTAAAATAATCGCAAAGGTATAGTTTTTATTTGACAGGCAAAATATTTTCTGCAGATTCTGCTTTTTTTGTTCATTTTTAGTCTGTTTCAATGTGGTACGCGCCGACTCCATGGCCTATGCTGTAAATGCCCAAGAGGGCGGGGCGGGGGCTACAGGCGAAGCCTCCGCAGCAGCAGCACATTCAGACGGCTTTTTAAGTTCAATATGCCACGCCCGCAACTCGCCATTTCCTTTCTGCATCTCGTAAACGGCTCATTGACTGTATTACATCTGTAAAGGCTCTATTGTAATTCTTCTCTTCTTGAGTCTGCTTAGCCTTGTGTGCTCGGATATGCTCGGCAACAATTCGCCTATCTTCGTCTGTAAGCACATGTGGCTCCACAACAAAATCAACGCCTTGGGGTTCCCTAATTACTGCCATAATTGTCTAAATTAAAAGTTTGGATAATATTTTTGAATTAATCTCTGAGCTTCTCGTTCGTATATTATCATACGCTGTCCACCAATATGTACGGCTTCCAATGTTTTTTCGTAGTGTTCTATCAATTTAGTCTTAGAGAAAAACAAAATTTCACCGTCAAAACCGTATTCTTTAGATAGTCGGCAAACAAAGGCGACTAAATTCCCTGCAACACCGTAGTATTTCTTATTTTTTCCAAAATTAGCGGGTGCACTTTCAATCAAATTCATCATTACATAACCGTCCTCTTTGCTGGTGCTTACCAATCCTTGTATTATTTTAGGCTGTTGAAGCATAACCAATTTGAAAACAGATTTTGCGGGATTTTTCATCTCAATGCTCCAATCGAACTGCCAACCATCCTTGTTCAAAACATGTTTCATATCTTCCTTTAAAAGCGGTAACACTTCTGTTGCATAACTTTCGCCAGTTTGTACATCTTCGAGCGAATGCGTCAATTTATCTATTTCAAAATCAAGCCGCATAATAAAAAATAATTCTTTTACAAAAGTACAAAAATATTTTCTTTGAAACAAGATTTTTTTACACATTGCCCCAATGTTATTGACAACAATTCTCCTAAAAACCGCACCGCACGCATTTCACACAACTACAAAATTCGCGCCGGCCTCTACTCCACCCTAAATTCGGCCCTGTGGTATACAGGCTGTCCGCCGGAGGTAATCCCCTCCAAGACAATGGCATATTTCCCCGGCACAGAAGACGTTCTCATCAATATTTCATGATTTTCGCCCGCCGGTACGTCCACTTGGGGGTCCCAATAGAGCAAACTGCGGATATCGGGGAGATGCTCCGCGCCTTCTGTCATGGCTTTGCCCGTAAAGCGACATGGATACTGAGCGCCCTCAAAATCAAGTATTAAAGCATTCCTTCCAAGCGATAGCCCCGGATAATTCCCCGTATAGGTATCAAACTTGGCTATGCCGTCAAAGATATGGCCTCCTATATAATAGCTGGTGGGATATATGGATATGGTTTTTACTTTTAAAGGGTCATACCGGAGCAACCGTTCATGGTCAAAAATGGCAATACCGTCAATCACGACCAATGTATTTTGTTCGCTAAAGCTCCATCCCGAATGGGTTTCCAATAAAACCTGCAAGAATAACCGGTTATTGATGGTCCTAAACCTCAGTTCCGTTACAAATTCTACCATGACATCTTGCATGATGGGAAAACGGGTATAGTTGTCTAAGGCATACACCACCGGTTTGGCATTGTGCAAGAGCGGATTATCCAAAACGACTGTTTGGTCGAACAAAGTGTCTATGCCAAAACGATGACTTACCTGCATCTCTACGCTTCTTTGCACAAGAAAGGATTCGTATTCCTTGTCTATGTACAGGGCCGGAACGGGGGCTACAGGCGGCTTTACAAAAGAATCAAAAAGCTCAAAAGAAGCTTCGGGAACGGCGGGACATTCTAAGACAATTTCTCGGTTTCCGTATAACGAATGGGTGAAAAAGGCAAACGCACCCGTACGGGCGTCTATGGAGGAGGCATAAAGGTTCAAGTCCCCGTTGACTGCCGAAAGAAACACCGATTGGTGTTCCGACAGGACAACATCTTGATTCGTAATTCTGCCCCTAATGATTTCGCCTTCGTATTCGGGTATATATTTCTGCTCAAATTTTATTTCTGCCGGATTGGGTGTATGGGCCAAAAAATCCCGTAAGGTGTGGCCCTGTGCAGGCGGTACATCTGTGCGGGCAATCGAAACGCTTAGGGTCATTGCCTCGTTGCTTGTGTTTTTGAGGGATATAGTATTGACGCCATTGATGGGAACGCTGTTTTTATCGCCTTCCCATTGCAGGTCTATGTGTGGAGATATGACGGCAAAAGGTTGGGATGAGGTATTGGGTAAAGGCTTGTCTTCGACCGGTGCGCTTGGGGAGATTCTGTCTGTAGACAAGGTATTATATACGGGGATTATTTTGTCAAAGAAGGACGGCTTGTCCTCATTTAACATCTGTTTGGTGTAGGCAATCAGTCTGTAATTTCCGGTTGGCAAAGTAGGGGGAATCTGTAGTTTCCCGCTGCCCCTGCCCGCTTGGACTCTCAGTTTGACGCCCGCGACCAAAGCGGCCTCATTACGCAGCTCTACATAGGCCACGCTGCTGACTTGAGAAAAATGGAGAGACTGCCCCGACATATCAAAACAATAGAGCGAAAGCCAAATGCTTTCCCCGGCCACATACAGCGCTCTGTCTGTAGCCATGTGGATGCGTTCTACGGTTCGCTGTTGGGCGTTACACAGATTGATTCCTGTAACAAACAGGCTCATACATATCAATAGTTTCTTTGTGTTCATAAAGCATTACTAAATATGGTCATTGGGCCAAAAAGAAGGCTTGTTTTTAGTTCCCCGCGTGGTACACTCCACACACTCTTGGATCAGCCACTCAAAGTCGCCTATGTCGCCCACAGGCCGGTACCCCATGTGATAAATCTCTAAATCAGAGATAATTTCGGGCGGTTCTGACTGCGCAAGCTGCGATACATCCAAAGGCTGACAGGAGTAGTGGCGGTAGATGCCAATATCTTGTGCTGTAACAAAAATCTTTTCTACAGAACGGGTGCCGGCGCTGATATAACCAAAGACCCTGTCATCCGGATGGGATATACAGCGAATGTTCCCACGCAACTCGCTGGGCTGGGGCGCAAAAATGCCTCCGATTTCATCTGAGTTTCTTTTTAAAACAGACCAGTAGACATGGGCTTCCTTAGAAATAGACATTTGATGCAACTCTATGAAATAGAGATAGCTGATTCTGTCATCCCTGTTGGTCATCGTATGCAGTTTGTATTGATAAACCGTGTTTTCTTCAAGGTGGTCTGTTCTGGCAATGACGGCAGTTGATTCGGCTCGCTTCCAGCAGTAATATACAGGCGATTCGCCCGGGTATCGGCGAAATACTTCAAGGACCGGGTCAAAATAAATACCCGAATAATGGGGAGAAATGATTTCCCAATCTTCGGTATAATTCCATTTATAAAACCGCGAGTTATGGTCGTCTCCGTAAGTAGTTACGTGAAAATCAACAGCCGTCCGGGTGTCGTGAACGGTAAAACCTATGGCATGGATGTCCGGTGTAGCCAAAGGGGTTAAAAAATCGGATTCATATTGCCTCCCGTCCCATAGATGTACGCACAATTTGTACTGCGCATCCAAACTAAGCGTTCTTGTGTCAATGACAAAATGAGGCGAATCGTTTGTTTCTTCCGCTACATATCCTGTATATACGTCTCCCTGTTGATTTTCTATCCATACATGGGCATGGGTAACATAGATTACGTCATAATCGCTGTCAAGCGTGCGCAACAGGCTTAGGTATACCTTGGTTTCTCCATATATAATAATGTCTCCTTCAATAACTAAGGCGTCTTCTTCGGCCTCGATGCCCTTGGGGCTAAACGGCGTGATACAGGCAGTTGTTACAACCACAAAAACCAAAATCGGGTAGATATACAGCTTCTTTAGGGTCATGGTTTAGAATTTTATGGTATAATTTAAATAGGGGATGGCCGCTCCAAAGATGGACAGTTTATAGCCTTGTATCTTATTGTGTTCATTGGTTGCGTAGAACACAGAAAAAGCGTTTTTTCTTCCGGTAACATTATACGCGCCAAAAGTAATCACGCTGTGCGTCCAGAGCTTTAGGTTGTGGCTGGCCTCTATGTTAAAAGCGAGGTCTAACCTAAAATAATCGGGAATCCTGTATTGGTTTCTGTCGGAGTAGGCAAACCAATATTTGCTGCTGTAATAATACACGCCAATCGGAACTGTTACCGGTCGTCCCGAAGCATAATCCAAATTGGCAGATAGGCTATAACGATGTGTGAATTTGTAATTTGCAATGATTTTTACATCGTGGGGCTTATCGTATGCAGCCGGATACCACCGGCCGCCGTTGATTTCATAGACGTCCTTTTTACCTGCTTCCCTAAGCATGGTTTTGGAGTAAGTATAAGCTAACCAGCCATTCAGTTTTCCCAAAGGCTTTTTCAACATCAGTTCTACTCCATACGCCTTTCCGGTTGTTTCCAGCACATCCTGTTCAATATACCTGTTCATATTAAGTACCGCCCCGCTTCTGTAATCCAAGTAGTGGGCGATTGCCTTATAGTAGCCTTCTACCGACAGCTCCCATTGGTTGTCAAAGAAATTCCGGTACAAGCCGGCGGCTGCCTGCCATCCGGTTTGGGGAGCAATATGGGAGTCGCTTAACTTCCAAACATCAATGGGCGAAGCGGAGGCTGTATTTGACAGCATATGTATATGTTGGCGCATAGAATTAATCCCTGCCTTAAAAGTCAGCTTATCGCTCATCAAATAGCGGGCAGACAATCTAAATTCCGGGCCATGATAAGGCTTGATAAGGGCGCCCTTGCCTGCCTGCACAACGCCTGTAATTGACTCCGGATTCATTTCGCCGTTATGGTAAGTATAATATTCCGCAGGGCCTAAGGCAGAATAAAAACTGTACCTAATCCCCATATCAATCGTCAACTTGTCGGATACGTCCCATTTATCGCTTACAAACAGCGCCAATTCCAAGCCTCTTTCCCTGTCTATCACATCGGGAATTACTATGGATTCAGCCCCTTTGGGCATAAATGAACCGGGAGAGAGGAGGTAATAAACGCCGTTCAAGCCATAGCCTAAATTATGCTTTTCATGAATCAGCAGGTCTGCATGAGCCTTTATAAAATATTGCTCCAAATTAAAACGCATATCGTAGGCATTTAACGGATTAGCCTTTGCTTCTACGCTATGCCCGTAGCCGTCATAACCCGTAGTCAGAGTCATGCTGTGTTTGGCATTAAAGAGGCTGCGCCACTTAAAAGCAAGGTTTAGGTTGCTGTAACCGTAGGAGGTGTCCCGACTAAAACTAAAGGTGTCGCCCGAATAATAAGCATACAGGTAGCAGGTATTGGAAGGGTTTACTTTATGGCTAAACCCCGCGGTAACATCGTAAAAATTAGCTGTTCCGTTCCGGTATCCGCTGCCTTCGGGCAACAATCCGAGCATCCAGTCCGAGTAGGTGGTTCTGGCTCCCGCAATAAAATTGGTTTTGTCTTTAACGATAGGCCCCTCCAAATGCAACTTGCCGGTTAAAAGACCGATGCCCGCAGAGCCTGTAATTTTTTGGTTGTTCCCTTGCCGGCTGTTTACCTCCAAGACAGAAGATATTCTCCCGCCGTACTTTGCGGGAATCGTACTTTTGTAAAGCTCTATGTCGCTTACCACATCGGGGTTAAAAGCCGAAAAAAGACCAAAAAGATGGGTCGGATTGTAGAGCGTTCCTCCATTAAACAGGATGAGGTTTTGGTCGGTAGCCCCTCCCCGAACATTAAAGCCGCCCGAAGATTCGCCCACTGTTTTCACTCCGGGCAAGGTCAGCACCACCTTTAGTACGTCGGCTTCTCCAAAAACGGCAGGTATATGCCTTATTCTGCTTATCTGCAATTTTTCTATTCCTACATGTGTGGAGCGCCGCCGCTGGAGGGCTTCTGCAGAAACCACGGCGGCCCTAAGCGAATAAACGACTTCTTTCATCACAATGTCTAAGGCCCCATCTGTGAACACTTCGAGCATGAGGGGGGTATCTTCGACTCCATATCCCTTTACCATGACGTCTGTTTTTCCCAAGGGGATGGGTATCCGGTAAAATCCGTACATGTCTGTCATCACGTTGGCGCCGGTAGCAAGGACCGTTACAAAAGCGCCGACTACAGGCTCTCCGTTGGTCAAATTTTTCACATAGCCCGATAAGGTGGCGCGGTTGCCGGTAAACACGGCATTGGGGTCGCCTATGGTATATACTTTGCTTGCCGAGCCGGCTTCTTGGGTTCTGCCGGAAGTGAGGGCTGCGGTGTAGGCGGTGGATTCTTGAACTTCTTCTCTGGTGGAGGAAAAATAACTATCCGGAAGCCGGGTCAAGATTCCGGTTCCTTTTAGCACGTACAGGAAGTTATCCATTTGAGAAAGGGTGTAACCGGCCCCGTCCAAGGCGTTACCCAAATTAGTCATAAAATTACTGCGGTTCCAAGAGACAGACAGACGCACAGGGGTATCCTCGTTGTGTTCCACATAAAACAGTTTATATGCGGTATGCTGTTCCACCGCCTTTTTTAAGGAATCCAATCCTACATGGGTCAGCGCCACCGGAATGTCCGTTTGGGCCAAAGAAGCATGTAAAACGCCCCAAAATACTGCGACCAAAATCCACTTTTTCATAAACTATCCATATGTGTGAGCATTTCTATAAAAGAAATCTCTTTATTATTTCTGAAATCAAGCGCCTTGGTTCTAACGGTCCGGTTTATCGTTTTCCTTTGCTCGGGAAACAGCCTTGTCATGTCGGCTTTGTTGTTTACCCGATGCCACCTGTCGTTTTTCTGCACGTAAAAAGTTTCCAGCAAAATATACCTCCGAGTTACCCTGTTTCCGCTGCCGGTATCTTCTTTCAACTGTTTTTGAATTTTTTTAAGCAATATGCAGCCGCCCGAATAAACCACCTCGTAGTATCCTTCTTTCAGCGGGGAGTTTCCTTCCGGTTCATGACGGATAAACCGGCGCTTTCCCATGGTAAAAGAATCCACAAAATGCTTGTTGACCACAACGGGAATACCATGGGTCGGCTCCTGTACATACAGTTCGTCCATTTGGGCGTTTAGGTTCAAGAGCATGTTTGTGTAAGGTTTTCCGCGAAATACCAGCGTCCCCGATTCAAAATTTGCGGAGTAGGCAAAAAAAGTAGACCCATCGTGGGATGTTCGGAATCCAAAACGTGTGGGGAATGCGCCCTTAAATACGGCGGAATGTATTACGGCTGCATCCATAAACAAGTTGTAGTCAGCAGCGTTTTGGCCCGATAGCGCAATGGGCCAAAGGGGTATCAAGCAAAATAGAAGCCGGTGTTTCATGATTTCTGCAAGGATTAGGGAGCAAAGATAAAAAAACGAACGGAAATAC
>WRBG01000077.1 GCA_009784635.1 Bacteroidales bacterium
CCAGCGCCGTTTCTGCCGGCAACAATAATATCGCCTATGTTGGTGGATTGTTCTTCAATCCCTACGCTTCAAGTCCGAATCAAGGCGCTTCGCTCTTTTTCCCCGCCCCCGGGTTTCGCATTTACGATACCGGCGCATTGACCGGCTCAGGCGGAGCCCACAGCATCGGATTCTACGCTTCAAGTTCTGCCCGTAACACGACCACAATAGCAGATGTGTGGCACGCGACCGTTAGCGGCTACCAAGGGGGCTGGGCAGGTACGAACTACTCCTCAATTGCCAATGGCTTCAGTATCCGCTGCGTATATGACCCGCAGACCGTATTGATAGTAACCCCCGACTTTGTGGAACTCTCCCATTTGCCCTATACGCCTTCACCTCAATACTTAACAGTGAGCATTGTGGGAGGCGGAATACCCGGGTCATGGACCATGAGCGTGCCCTCGGGCGCGCAATCGTGGCTTTCGCTTACGCTCAACCCCAACGGCAACGGCGCAAGTTCGTTTGTCAATGGTTCGGGCTCGCAGCCCGTTTACATTGTGGCTGCAAGAAATATGACAAATGCACAGAGAGAAGCTATACTGACGCTGAACGGCGATCCCTCTACCAGAGTGCTGCAGGAAGGATATGGAGGCAGCGCCGACCGTATCACCGTAGAAGGCGCCGGAAACAATGCCAAGTTGGTGATTACCAGAGATCCAAGAAACGCAGGGGTTTACTTCCACTTTGGCAGCGTTACCGCCATATACAGCAGACCCGGAGGAGTACAGGACTTGGCGATGCAACAAGGCGACGGTCTATATACCGTCAACAGCGGAAATATTAGTTCATGGACTGCTTTCTACCCGGGTACTTACTCATTTACGACTGTCGCCACTATTCCAAAATATGCTTTTGCCACTGACGGACATATTCAGGTAGTGTATGACAACGCTTATCATAATTTAACCAATGTACAGGCAGGCAAGGGCGACCCCTGCCGCTTGATAGGCATGACTGCGGGTGAAATTAGGGGTTTTACCAGCAGCACTCAACTGTATGCGAGAGAAATCGCGCTTATGAATGAAGGTATAGGCGGTTGGCGAACACCAACCAGTGTAGAAAGTCAAGCAACAACCCAGGGGAATAATACTATTTCCGGAATCCCGGAAACGCCATTTTGGTACCTTATACAGTTCCCCGGCACAACCGAAGGCAACGTTCCCGGCGTTGTTTTTCCGAATGCGGCAAATCCCAATCTCGGCACCTTCATGCCTGCCATTGGTTATATCGCCGGTACCGGTCGTGTAAATCAACAAGGGTATAAAAATGCTACCGGAGGGGGCTGGTATCAGTTGGCGAATAGGACTAGTACTACCACTACTTACTATTTTGATTTTGCTCGCACCACCCTTTATGTTGATCGCGCCGGCGCTCCGGGTGAGATGTACGGTGTGCGTTGCATACGGTGGGATGGGCCGCAGCCTTGAGGCGTTCATAACGGAAAACAGCGGGAGCGCACCTTATTGGATGCGCTCCCGCTGTTTTTTTTGCTTTGCCTTCCCGTTTTACCTTCCCGTTTGGGCGTCTTGAATCATTTTTTGGCTGGGAACAATCATAATCTCCACACGGCGATTTAAAGACCGACCCTCTGCAGTAGCATTGGTGGTGACCGGTTGGGTAGAACCAAGGCCTGCCGATGTCATGCGGGCAGCATTGACCCCTTGAGACATGAGAAAACTTTTTACCGAATTGGCTCTGTCCATGGAGAGGGGATTGTTAATGGCGTCTGTGCCGGTATTGTCTGTATGGCCAATGATATTGACTTCTGTGTCGGGATTGGCGATAAGGCTGGCCCCAAATTGGGTCAGCGAGTTGCGAGAAGCGCTGTTCAAGCTGCTTGAACCGGTGGCAAACAATATGCCCGAATCAAAGGTTACCAATAAGGCTTCTCCGTCATTAATGACTTGAACTTGAGCGTGTTCGATGGCCTCAAGCTCTTTTTTCTGTTTGTCCATCTTGTTGCCGATGATGGCTCCGGCGGCTCCGCCTACTACGGCTCCGATACCGGCGCCCCAAGCGGCTCCCCTGCCTCCGCCAATCACGGCCCCGACTCCGGCTCCTGTAGCGGCTCCGGCTCCGGTTCCAATGGCGGTTCCTTTTGCTGTGTTGCTGATTCCGCAGCCCGAACAAAGAACGGCAAGGAGGGATGCGGTCAGAAATAGATGTGTTGTTTTCATGTGTATGGTTTGATTTTTATGCGTTCTTTTGGTATTGTTTGTAACGACTAAAGAATTTATCCACACGTCCGGCGGTGTCTACCAACTTCATCTTACCGGTATAAAAAGGGTGGGAGGTGTTGGAAATTTCTAATTTATACAAAGGATATTCTACGCCGTCTATGGTGGTAGTTTCCTTGGTGTGTACGCAGGAGCGGGTAACAAATAAGTGTTCGTTGGACATATCTTTGAATGCAACCAAACGGTAAGTATCGGGGTGTATACCTTTCTTCATGAATAATAAGTGTTTTAATGTAAAAACGGGCTGCAAAGGTAGGTTTTTTTTGCCAAACTGCAAAAAATAATCAACCTAAAATATTATTAGTTTTTAACGTGCTAATAAGTTCTTGCACCTCAGATAATTCAGGAGCTTCGGCATAGAGGCGCAAAATGGATTCGGTATTGGAGGGGCGTACAATCAGCCACTTTTTTTGGTCTTCCATATCTATTTTGATTCCATCAAGCTCGTTAATCGTATGGCCTTTGTACAACTCTTTAATGCGGGCAAAGGCGGCTTTAAGGTCAAAATCCGCAGGGATTTCTATACGCTCCTTAATGGTGTGGTATTGGGGATAGCGTTGTTTGAGTTGGGAACAACTCATTTTTTGATAGGCTAAATGGGTCAAAAATAAGGCTATGCCGATTAAGGCGTCCCTTCCGTAGTGGAGGTCGGGGAGGATGATGCCCCCATTGCCTTCGCCTCCGATTACGGCGTTTTTCTCTTTCATTTTGGCAACAACATGTACTTCGCCCACAGCCGAAACGTAACGGCGGCAACCGTGTTGTTGGGCCACATCTGCCAGTGCGCGGGTAGAGGAGAGGTTAGACACTACATTGCCTTTCCTCAAGCCTAACACATAGTCGGCTATGGCCACCAATGTATATTCTTCTCCAAACATGCTTCCGTCTTCGCACACCAAGGCCAAGCGGTCTACGTCCGGGTCTACGGCTATGCCCAAATCGGCCCGCTCCAACACGACCCACCGAGCCAAATCGGTCAGATGTTCGGGTAAAGGTTCGGGATTATGGGCAAAATTTCCCGTTGGCTCGCAGTTGTGGAGGACACAGGCAACGCCCAAATTTTCCAAGAGTTTGGGAACGATGATGCCGCCTACAGAATTAACGGCGTCTAAGACCACCTTAAAACCGCCGCGGTAAATAGCCTCCACATCTACCAAGGGATGTTGGATTACCGCATTGATATGCTGTTGGCTAAAATCTTTTTGGCTGTAGGCTCCCAGATGGTCTACGGGCGCAAAACAAAAGTCCCTCCGCTCGGCGATGGCCAAAAGCTCCGCGCTGTCTTGGGCGCTGAGAAATTCGCCCATATGGTTTAAAAGTTTGAGGGCATTCCATTCTCTTGGGTTGTGGGAAGCAGAAAGCACGATGCCCCCATCGGCCTCTTCCCATACTGCGGCCATTTCTACCGTAGGCGTAGACGCCAAACCGGCGTCTACTACATCAATGCCGCAACCTATCAAGGTTCCGCATACTAATTGATTGGCCATAAAGCCCGATAATCGGGCATCCCGCCCCACTACGACCTTATGCCTCTGTTGCGGCCTATGCCGTTTCAACCAAGCCGCATAAGCTGCCGAAAAGAAGACAATATCCGGCGGGGTCAATGCCTCGCCGGATATTCCTCCAATGGTGCCTCGGATTCCTGAAATGGATGCAATGAGCGACATTTGCTATAAAGCAAAAACCCAAACGAGGAAGCAGAGTGCAAAAGTTAAGATGGCGTATAACTCGGAGTATACAGTTAAAATGATGGTCTGTGCAAAAATATCGCGACCGTTACTCATTTCTACGAGTCCGTTGCACGCAATCTTTGCTTGATACTGAGTCGAGAAATAGCCGGCGAGTCCCAACGATACACCTGCTGCAAAAATAAGCACCGCCTGCATATAGCTAAGCACTGCAATGTCTTGAAGTCTAAGTAAGAACAAGAAGAATGCCGCAAATCCATACAATCCTTGGGTTGCAGGTAATGCGGTAATAATCATGCCTTTACCATACATGTCGGGATTCTTTTTCATACATCCGATTAAAGCGTTTCCCACGAGAGAAACGCCAATAGCGCTTCCCACGCAAGGGAGCGCTAACATAGAAAGTAAGCCAAGCACTGTTAAAAGAAGTACCATAAACGGCCAAGTAGTAATAATTTCCATATTGATTAGTTATTTTTAAAAGTTGATATTTAACATTTATATTTTTCTGAGTGGTTTATACATACGTCCTCCTCCGGTGAAGCCCACGTTTTTATAAAATTCGACAAAGGTTAAACGCAGGGGATGCACAATGGCGCCAATGGCCGAAATGACTAATACGGCAAGGTGTCCAATAATAAATATCAAACCACCAATGAGATACCCTATATATGGCAATTTTTCCCAGATTAAAAGTCCTACCGTATTTACCACAAAACCTAAGATACCGCCGGCAACGCCCAACCCAAATAGTCGGATGTAAGAAAGGAAATCGGCGAACATACCGGTTATGCCCCAAAGAGAGGCGATTCCGGATACTGTGCGTGCAAATATATTTTTTGAGCTGCTTGCAAAAAATATAATGAGCGCCAATCCCAAACAGAGTGTGATGGGTACCAAGACAGGGGGGATGGGCCAAGACATAAATTCCTGTCCCGCTTTTAATGCTGCACATACCAATAAGACGGCCCATCCTAATGGCGCCAAACCATGTTGGAAGCCGTATCGCCTCATGGCGTCAATAGCTTGTATCATTTTGGCACAGAATATGGTTACGCCTCCAAGGATAAGGGCAAACCAAAACATTTCCAAGGTGTCGAGGAATACGCCTTCTAAACGTAATACCTCTCCCAAGTCCAATCCAAAAGCGGTTCCAAACAAGATTGGCATGACGATACATCCCACTCCCAAATATTGCACTAAGGTAAGAATCGATTTCATTTTAGGCAACTTCCATTTGGCAATGGTACTCGCCAAAAGGATGACAATGCCATAGCCAAAATCCCCCATACAGAAACCAAAGAACAGCATGTAGAAAGGCGCAAAGTAGGCCGTAACGTCCAATTCATTGTAGCGCGGCGGCATAAACAGGTCTCCGATAGGCTCGTACATACGGGCAAAGCGATTATTTTTTAATTGAATAGGCGGATTATCTTCTATGTTGGCCGCCTCGCTTAGGTATATCACCTGCTCCTGCGCAATAAAATCTTCTAATAATTGCTGTTGCGGTTGAGGCACAAAGGCGGTAATCACCGCTATAGTATCTTCTAAGGCCGGCGTTGAACCTTTGCCCGCCAAATATAAATCCAACTGCGTTACCAATTGCGAACGATGGCTTGCCAATAGCTCTTTGGACAGGGCGTATTTTTCAAACTGCTGCTGAATAGCGGTCAAGCGTTGTTCTACCTTTGTTAACTCATCCTCCAGCAACTCTATGGATGCCGATGGCAATTTGGTTTCCGTCAAGGGGAAATGATAAGGTGTTCCCTCCTGTTCCAACGCAACCAGATAGACGTTTCCGCCATCCTTATTGAGTATGGCCATGGGATACTCTTTTTCCCATTCCGGACTATATTTTTTCTCTGCAACCGTGTAAAAATGGGGTGTAAAGTTTAACTGCTTCAAGCGGTCTAATGACTCCGTATTCCATTTTTGCCATGGGTATGCAACTTTTATTTCCGATACCAATTTGCCCCTACGAATCTGTAACTGCTCTTTCTCTTCGGACAACATTTGGCTGTCCTGTACAATATGTTCGGCGCTATACGTCCGGCTATCGGGCTGCGTTGCATGTTCACTTTTTATCCTGCTCAGCTGGCCGTATACAGAAGCATACTGCTCAATCTCCTCTAACAAGGCAGACGAGTGTTCATCTATGGGCCTGTTGCTGCGCGTTGTATCCACAATGCCCAACTCCTGCAATTTATCCAAAAAAGAGTCCAGCTCGGTATTGTGCAGAACAAAGTTATATTTAATCATCGGAACAATCATTGTACCACCTCCTTGCTTTGTCGTTGTTTTACAATTTTTTGACCCGCTTTTGACAGATTTTCTTCATCTTCCATAAAGCGTTTTATCTTTCTGATTGCTTCTTGATAGCCGGGGATTTGTACTTTTTCGTACAGGTTCACCTTTTGGGTTGTTTTTTTACGCGCCCCGTCCAATATGTGCATCTTGGCGATGTAAAATTCGCTCTCGATGCCAATGATGGAAAGTTCTTTCAAGATTTGTATCCCGTCTGCATACCAAAAAGGAGCGCTGAACAGGTTGTAGGTTTTTTCTTCAAACAGCACTTCTTCCAACAAGGGTATACGCACGCCAGCTACCTTGACTATGTTCATGGAGACATCCCGAATTTCTATCAAATTAGACCTAAATTCAGTCCACAAGGCCACCATATTGTCGTAGGTCTTCATCTTGGCCGACAAGGCTAACTGTAGTTCCTCTGCCTTGTCTTTTGCGCGTTTTACCTCGGAGCGTAATGCCGACTCTTTATTTTTGAGCGTGGGCAATGCGCGCGTACGCACCTTCAACTGCTTGTTTAAGTCGTTGAGCGAAGTTTTATTGAATTGATACTTGATGGCCATGTTTTAATCTTTCCAATATTTTTCTGCCAATTCTTTTCTAATAGAGACTTCCGTTTTAGTAAAATATTTCACAAATAGCGCCCATACGCGGTCTAACATCTCTGTGGTGTCAATATTTATGTCTACTGACAACAGGTTTGCCGAATAGTCTCTGGCAAATTTTAATGTCCGCTCGTCGTAATCGCTCAAGTCAAACCCATTCTCTAATTTTGTTTTGGCATTGGCCGCGTCTGCATACAGGCGGATGGCAGCATTCATCACCTGCGGGTGGTCTTCGCGCGTTTGCTTGCCAATCACCAATTGTTTCAAACGGGAAAGGGAGCGGAAGGGGTCAATGATTACTTTACCCGTGTCGCTATCGGTACGTAAGAACAACTGACCTTCTGTAATATATCCCGTATTGTCGGGGATGGCGTGGGTAATGTCGCCGCCGCTCAGGGTGGTAACTGCAATAATGGTAATAGAGCCGCCTGTGGGCAACTGTACCGCTTTTTCGTAGATTTTTGCCAAGTCGCTGTACAAAGAGCCGGGCATGGAGTCTTTGGAGGGAATCTGGTCCATACGGTTGCTTACAATACTCAAGGCATCGGCATAAAGCGTCATGTCGGTCAGCAGTACCAAGACTTTTTCGTTTTTATCCACCGCAAAATATTCGGCCGCCGCAAGCGCCATATCGGGCACCAACAAGCGTTCTACCGGAGGTTGCTCGGTAGTATTCACAAAGCTGATAATCCTGTCCAAAGCGCCGGCCTCTTCAAACACTTTTTTGTAGTGCAAATAGTCGTCGTTGCTCAATCCCATGCCGCCCAATATGATTTTATCCACCTTGGCGCGCAGGGCTACCTGCGCCATTATCTTGTTGTAGGGCTGGTCGGGGTCGGCAAAGAAAGGTATTTTTTGTCCGGATACCAGCGTGTTATTCAAGTCAATACCGGCAATCCCCGTGGCAATAAGCTGGGAGGGTTGCTTCCGGCGGAATGGATTCACAGACGGGCCGCCGATTTCGCGGCGTTCTCCTTCTATATCCGGTCCTCCGTCAATAGGCAAGCCGTAGGCATTAAAGAAACGCCCGGCCAAATCATCGCTTACGCTCAAGGTGGGCGGTTCTCCATGAAATACTACTTCTGCATTGGTCGGAATATTTTCCGTACCTGCAAATATTTGCAGGGTAATCATGTCGCCATTGATTTTCACCACTTGCGCCAAACGTCCGGCTACGGTAGCCAATTCGTCGTTCGACACGCCTTGCGCCCGCAACGAAACGGTAGCTCTGGTTATACCTTCTAATTTAGTATAGATTCGCTGAAATGCCTTTGTTGTCATATCTTAGTTCAATTTTTCTTTACAGGTAAACGCTTTAGTCTTTTTTGAGTTGCTTGCTAACGGCAGCCTCCAACTCTTTTTCATATTGAAAAAAATTGTCGCTTTCATAGTCGGAATAGTTCATTTGCTTGCAAATATTGATGAGTTGTTTAAAGAAGTTCGCGCACTCCTCAAAATGCTCAAACACAAAATTTTGCTGGCATAAATCCATAACCCTGTCAAACATGTAGCGTTGGCGATCCATGGGGCAGGTTGAGTCTATTTCGTCAAATGCGTCCTGTTGAAGGACTGCAAAGTCAATGAGTTCCGAGCGCCAAAAACGCAGGTGGTAGTCCATCGGCACGCCGTCATCGCCCAAAATATTGATTTGTTCGTAGGCTTCTTTGCCGCGCAGTACAATATTTTTTCCTTCAAATATTTTATCTACCCATCCTTTGCCTACCTTGTCGTTGAGGTAATTGATGATTTCGTCATATTCCAAGTATTTGGAATAACTGTCAATGGGGTCAATGGCCGGATAGCGCTTGCTGTCGGCGCGTCCCTGCGCCAAGGCATAGAAACAACGGGCAGCTTTTTTGGTTGACTCCGTTACCGGCTCTTTCAAGTTTCCGCCGGCAGGAGATACCGTGCCGATAAAGGTTACGGAGCCTAATGTTCCGTTATTCAAATATACCGCTCCCGCACGGGCATAGAAGTTTGA
>WRBG01000078.1 GCA_009784635.1 Bacteroidales bacterium
GCTAAAGTACCTAATGCAATCATCAGGAAGGGAAGAATAGTTCTTTTCATTTTATGTGGTTTAGCACGTTTGATGTTTGGGATGTAGGATGTAGGACGCAAATGTAGGGAAAATATTTGAGCGTACAAAAAATGTTTGTAAATACGGGAAATATGTTGCGAGGTATGGGAAAGGTTTGGAGGCACGGGAAGGGTTTGGGAGGTGCGGGATGTATTTGGGGGTACGGGATGTATTTGTGAGGTACGAGGAGATGGCGGCTGCTTGCGCCAAGCGCGAAGTTGTGTGTCGTATGGTTTTACAACGGCAACCCTCTTGTTAGGTGCCGTTTTTCATATTTGAATTTCATTATTTTGCTGTAGATGAAAAATCTCTTTTTGTCGCAAGATTTCTTTGCTTAATTCTTCTTCTGTTGGCAAATATTCCATATACATTGATGCAAAAAGTTGCTTGTTCCAGTTCACTTTCTGTGTATCCTTTGTTATTTGGAAGCGCAAGAAATTCCAACACTGACGGATTTTTAATAAATTCAAATTTATCTTGTTGATACTCTTTTGTTTTTTCTTCCATTTCGGCGATAACGGGGTCTTTTATTTGCGACGAAAGCAAACGTTGGTAATAAAGCGTTGAAATATTTCTGTCAAGAGTGTTGGAACTCCACATATTTTCTACGGTTTCTTTAATGTAATATGCTCTTGCTTTAGGATTGGGAACTCGCATTATTCGCTGTATTTGTGTCCAGTTTAATCGTGATAAGTAGGTCGAAAGTTCAGTATTTTTGAATGTGGCGAGACCCTCTCGCCGAATTTCAATCTGTTCATTTTTAGTGTTTTGAGATTGTGCGAGCGGTGTTCGCATAATCTCTAATTCGGGAAACATTTGATAAAATTGGCGAAATTGACGGATACTTCTTTCAGAAAATCCTTTCCCAAATTCCGCTGTAAGTTCTTTTGACAGCGTTTTAATGATGTATGTACCATAATCAGCACGCTCTTTGCCATGCTGTTCCTCTTCAACAATACGTCTGCCTATTTGCCAATAGGCTTCAACCATTGCGGAATTAATTGCATAAAATGCCTTATCCCTTGCAGATGAAAGAATATTTTTAATTTCAGCAACATACAAGGCATTATTTGCTGATGTCAGATTTTTTATGTCCATTATTTCCGTTTTATCAAGAATAATTAATTTGAGCGTAAAGGTAATAAACATTCTAAAAACAATCCTAATTTGAACTTGAACGGTATGCGCCCCTCTGTCGCCAGATTGCACCTATGTCAAGAGGGGAAGGATAGTTCTTTTCATTTTATGTGGTTTTAGCGCGTTTGATGTTGAGTCTATAAAGACGCAAGTGTAGGGCAACAGTGGGTAAAACTGCATTCGATTTTGCAGAAAAGAAAAAAGCATTACCTTTACCGATCTTTTTAAATATCAATTTTCATAAAAAATGGAATCTTTAATTATCACTTCAGATAGGCTCGTACAACATACAAATACCGATTTTATTCGTTATTTGTATGGCAATATTGCGTGGAAGAACCGATTAATAGGCATCATCGGTGCGAAGGGAACAGGCAAATCCACGCTTTTACTGCAACATATCAGACTGAATTTTCCCGGCAAGTCGAAAGCGCTTTACGTAAGTTTGGACAATATTTGGTTTACGAAACATTCGCTTTTGGAACTTGCCGAAGATTTTTATAATCTTGGCGGTACGCATTTGTTTTTGGACGAAGTGCATCAATATAAGTCGTGGGCAATGGAAATCAAAAACATCTACGATTCTTACCCCACGCTACACATTGTTTTTACAGGCTCTTCAATGCTTGAAATTTTTAGTGCAAGCGTAGATTTTTCGCGAAGGGTAGTAGTTTACGAACTGAAAGGGCTATCATTTAGAGAATTTCTGAAATATGAAAATGAAATGGAATTTCCTGTTTTTGAATTGAATAATATCTTACAAAATCACCGAACAATTGCCTCTGAAATTGTCTCAAAAATTAAAATTTTGCCCGAACTGAACAAATATTTGGAATATGGATATTACCCTTATTACAAAGAAAACATTACTACATATCCTACTCAGGTTGAGCAATCTGTCAATAAGACATTAAATGAAGACTTGCCTGCAATAGATAATATTGAATATTCCACTATACTAAAAATCAAAAAATTACTTGCCACAATTGCAGAAATGGTGCCATTTACGCCAAATATTACCAATTTGAGTGCAGCAATAGAAATTAGCAGGCATGCTTTGGTAAAATATCTATATTTGCTGGATAAAGCTGGGGTAATTCAGTGTATCACAGAGCCAAGTCAAACATTGCAAACATTAGCAAAACCGCAAAAAGTGTATCTTGAAAATACCAATATTATTCATTCTTTGGCATTTCAAAATATCAACACAGGCAATATCCGCGAAACTTTTTTTGCTAATCAGTTGCGTACAAAACACAAAGTCAATACGGCGAAAAACGGCGATTTTACTATTGACGGAAATATCGTTTTTGAAGTTGGCGGAAAAAATAAAACCAATTCGCAAATAAAAAATATTGAAAACGCATACATTGCAGCCGACAACATTGAAACAGGATTTGCGAATAAAATACCACTTTGGCTATTCGGATTTTTGTATTGAAAAGCAAACAGTTTTAATGAAAAGCGCCCGCATGTAGATACATACGGACGCCGGATACACAGTCGCTCAGCGCTATTGCGGTTGGACGCGAACCAATAACTCAGTGGCCTTTACCCGTTCAACCTTTTGACCATCGCGAGAAATCACCAAATCATAGTTATTTCTCTGTTTTTCACGCAACAAACGCGCAAACGCAAGGTTGATTCCTTTCAGAATTTTTTCGCTGAGTTCGTTACACTCTTTTTCACTCATACTTAACTATTTCGTAATACACTTGAGGTTGATGAACTTTGATTTCCTTGCCTCCGACTTGCTCTGCAATCAGTTGGGAGGGAGTCTCGGAATTATTGATCATCATCCAAAAACTACACAGCGGCAAATATAGTGAAAAAAGATTACGCAGGCCTGCAAAATAACGCCGCCGCACTACATTTTCATCAACATCATGTCCGCCGTTTGCATATCGCATTTTTACTCTGGCTACTGCAAGTTCGGGAGAATTTAGCCATAAATACACCAAAGTTACCAAATATCCCTCTGCTTTGGCCAATTTTACCAAATGCATGTAGGACCGAGGCGCCAATGTGGTCTCAAAAGCAAAATCCACCTTTGCCTTGATTAGGTCCTGCATCCGCCTAAGCATAATCCGACCTGCCTCAATAGCAACGCTTTCCGGATTAAAGGGAGACAGCCCTCTGGCGATTTCGTCGGCATTTACAAACTCCCTACAGTGAAGCATTTCCGGTAGAACAGTGTAAGAGGCGGTGGTTTTACCGGCCCCGTTGCAGCCCGCTATGATGTACAAATGCGCCATTATTATACAAAGGTAGTAATAATTATTCATACCTTTGCCCAATGCCACGCAAACTCCTCAACGCCGAATTGCAGCGCCTTAGCCCTCAAGCCTATCGAAATGCGCCAAAACTGCCGATTGTTTTGGTGCTCGACAACATCCGCAGCCAACACAACATTGGCGCCGCTTTTCGCACCGCAGACGCCTTTTGCATTGAGCGGATATGCCTCTGCGGCATCAGCGCCGTTCCTCCCGGTCCGGAAATCCACAAATCGGCGTTGGGCGCAGAAGATACGGTGCCTTGGAGCTATTTTTCCCATACGGCAGAAGCGGTGACACAGCTGCACGAGGAAGGTTATACGGTATTGTGCATTGAGCAGGTAGAAAAGGCGTATTCTTTACATCTATTTACGCCTCAAAAAGATACAAAATACGCACTGGTATTTGGAAACGAAGTGCGGGGCATACAGCAGGAGGTGGTAGATATGGGCGACGGGAACATAGAGATTCCCCAATTCGGCACCAAACATTCGTTGAACGTGTCGGTAAGTATAGGAGTGGTATTATGGGATTTTTTGGTAAAGTTGCACGGCCGGTGAATAAAGAGGCGCTGATGCATCCGCGTTTGGGTCCGGTTGTCTTTCATCGGCGAAAAGGCTCTAAACATATTCGCTTGAGCGTTTCGGCCTCCGGCGGACTGCTCCTGTCCTATCCATGGTTGGTTTCCTTTAAGCAGGCGCTGGCCTTTTTGGAAGCCCATGAGCCTTGGGCGCTGGCAGCCTTGGACAGGGCGCGGCAACGCAGTCAAAACAAACCCGCCCTTTTGCCGCAGGAGGTGGAGCTGTGGCGCAAAAAGGCCAAAACCGAACTCCCGCCCCGTTTAGCCGCGCTGGCTCGCCGGCATCAATTTACCTATAATAGAGTGTTTATCAAAAACAACAAGAGCAATTGGGGCAGCTGCTCCGGAGTGAACAACATCAACTTGAGCCTAAGGATTATGCTGCTCCCCGAACATTTGCGCGACTACGTGATGCTGCACGAACTTTGCCACACCCGCATTAAAAACCACGGCCCCCGATTTTGGGCGTTGCTTGATAGCGTTACAGAGGGGAGGGCAAAGGTGTATGCAAAAGAGCTACGCACCCAACAAACTCTCAAAAATCTCGACGGTAGCTCTTGATTTATTTAAGGTATAAAAATGGATGCCCGGAGCGCCCGACATCAGCAGGTCTCGGCATTGGGCAATGGCAAAATCGCTTCCGATTTGGGCGATTTTACGGGAGTCTGTTTTGTGTGCCTCCAAGTCGTGCAGAAAGGCTTGGGGAATATTGGCCCCGCTGATGCGTACAAACCGCGCCAACTGATTGTAATGCGTAATCGGGAGGATGCCGGGAATAATGGGACAGGCGATGCCCGCCGCCCTTGCCTTCGCTACAAAATCGAAATACCGATTGTTGTCGAAAAAGAATTGGGTAATGAGGAAGTCGCATCCTGCATCCACCTTCTTCTTTAAACACAGGAGGTCTTCTTCTGCCGACTCCGCTTCGGGGTGTTTTTCGGGATAGGCGCCCCCGCCGATGACAATGTCTTTGCCATACAAAGAGCGGGCAAAAGCAATCAGTTCAGAAGCATGAGCAAAACCATCCAAAGGGGCATGGAACCGGTCGGCGCCCTGTTGCGGGTCGCCCCTAAGCAGCATCAATCGGTCTATGTCCATGGCGCGGAGGGTCGCCAAGTCGGTTTTTATTTTCTCCTTGGAAGATTCCACACAGGTATAATGGGCCATAGTTTTAAGTCCCACCTTGTTGTGCAGGTAATCCACCAAAGCAAAGGTGCGCTCGCAGCTCGAACCGCCAGCCCCGTAAGTAACCGTTACAAAGGAAGGCGACAGGCGCAGCAACCTCCCGATATTGATGCCAAAATCCACAGCCGCAATTTCATCCTTGGGCGGGAAAAATTCAAAAGAAAAAGTACGCATAATCAAGAACGTGTTTGGCCTCAATCACCCCATTGTACTTCATAACCTCTGTATTCTAATTGTTTTCTCCTCCAATACATGCAATCCTCGTACAAACGGCAGGTTCGGGTGTAAAAATCCAAATACACCTCCGTGGCCTCGGGCCTAACAAAGAGTTGCGAGCCGCTTAATGCTTCAAAAGACAAAACAGGGTCGGCTTTTTGGATTTCGACAATATCGAAGACCACATCCGGAAAGGCTTTTTCTAAGGCTTCCTCCACGCTTAGCCTTACAAAAATATCCTGTCCCGTATAATATACGGCAATATCTACATCCGAACCTTTTTTTACCCGCCCCCCTTTGGACGACCCAAACAGGTAGGCAAAGGCAACTTCGGGAAATTGGCTCGAAATAACGCAGGACAAGGCAGACAAATCTAACGAAGTCATATAACAAGAATCACAAGACAAAAGTAGTGATTTTTTACACAACGCTAAAGTACCTCGATTGAGGATGGGCCAAGTAAAGTCCGCAAACCGAGGAAACGGGCTGCAACATATAATGTTCCGTAAGGGTAAGCCCTGCCAAGCGCTGGGCATCCAACAGTCTGAGTACATCGGATTTGGGAGCGTGGTCGGGGCAGGAAGGGTAGCCGAATGCGGGGCGGATGCCTGTTCCGGCTCCATAACCCCACCACTCCGTCTGCACTTTACGGTGCAGCCAAGCCGAGGCTGCCTCGGCCAATCGGTCGCATAAAGAGCGCAACAATATGCTGCGGTATTCGTCTCCCTGCGCACGCCATATATTGATTTGCTGCTCCACGCCCAGAGGGGAAGCATTGACGGCAAACAGACCTATATAATCTTTGGCCACAAAGGCGGGGGCCACAAAATCGGCAAGACAAAGATTGGGTTGTCCGCCCCCTTGAACCTGCCTTTGCCTTGGCATCAAGAAAGTATGCAACGCCTCTTTCCGCTGTTCGTCGGAATAGAGTATAACTTCCTCTCCTCCATTGGAACTTGCCGGAAAAAATCCCACCACAGCCCGTATTTCTCCCCATTCGCCGGTAATAAAGCGATGCAACAAAACCTCGGCGTCAATCCGCAGTTCTTCCTGTTGTTCCAACAGGGCCTTACCTTTATGCTGCTTTCCTGCATGTACTTCCCAAAGGGCATAAAGCGCGTTCCAGTTCATCAGTCCGCGAAGTTCCCATACGGGAATATCCATATTTTTGACGCCTAACCGGACGGGAGTGGCCAAAGGTCTTGAAGAAAAATCACATACGCATTTATGCCTTTGGGCTTCTTCTGCCGTATAAAGCCTCCTGCCCGCGTCTGCCGCTGCCTGCGCCGCACAAATCCGGGCGTACTCCTCCCCTACCTCTTTAATAAGCGCTTCCCGCTGTTCCGCAGAAAACCAGCGCGACAGATAACCCACAGCGGCGGAGGCATCGGGACAATGCAGGATGATTCCGCTGTATTTGTTGGCCATGCGTAAAGCCGAATATTCTTTAGAGGTGGTTGCTCCCCCTATCAACAGGGGTATTTTTAGTCCGGCAGCTTCCATAGTTTGGGCTACCAAACACATTTCTTCTAAAGAGGGGGTGATTAATCCGCTGAGGCCCACAAAGTCGGCCCGATGCTCCACCGCCGCCCGCACAATCTCTTCTGCCGACACCATCACTCCCAAGTCTATCAAGGAATAATGATTGCACTCCATGATAATGGCCGCAATATTTTTGCCGATATCATGCACATCGCCTTTTACCGTGGCAATAATCCCCTTACGTTGATGCGCCGCACCGCGCCCAACCGCGTTTTCTCCATGCAGCCAAGGCTGCAACACCGTTACCGCCTGCTTCATCACCCTTGCCGACTTAATAACTTGAGGCAAAAACATTTTTCCCTCTCCAAAAAGCGTTCCCACCCGACTCATCCCCTTCATCAGCAAATCTTCAATAATCGTTATGGGTGCATAACCCGACCCTATGGCTTCTCTAATATCTTCTTCTAACCAAGCTGTTTCGCCTAATACCACCGACTGTCCAAGGCGTTGTTCCAAGATTTCTTTCCTCCACTGCTCTTTATGTGCAACCGGTGAGGAATCGGAAACTGCTCCCATTTGGGAAGCAATACCGACCAAGCGGGCTGTAGCTTCCGCATCCCTATTGAGTACCATGTCTTCTACCGCCTGCCGCAACGATTCCGGAATCTCTTGGTAGGGAATCATGGCAGCCGGATTTACGATGGCCATGTCCAACCCCGCCCGAACGGCGTGATAAAGAAAAACAGAATGTATGGCCTCGCGCAGCCTGTTGTTGCCCCTAAAGGCAAACGAAAGGTTGCTCACGCCTCCGCTTACCAAGGCTCCGGGAAGATGCTGTTTGATATAGCGCACCGTTTCTATAAAATCCACGGCAAAACTGCGGTGTTCCTCCATCCCCGTGCCTATGGTCAATACATTGGGGTCAAAAATGATGTCATGAGGCTGATAACCAACCTTCTCCGTCAAAATCCGGTAGGCCCGCGTACATATCTCTATACGCCTGTCGAGGGTGGTGGCCTGCCCCTGCTCGTCAAAAGCCATTACCACCGCTGCCGCTCCGTATTGACGTATCTTGGCCGCCTGCGCTTTAAACGCCTCTTTGCCTTCTTTTAAGCTGATGGAATTGACTATGGACTTTCCCTGCACACAGGCCAATCCGGCTTCCAAGACCTCCCAGCGAGACGAATCAAGCATGATGGGCAAACGGGCAATCTCCGGCTCCGCCGCCAGCAGGTGTAAAAACCGACTCATGGCCTTGGGCGCATCCAACAAGGGGTCGTCCATATTGACGTCTATGATATGGGCTCCAGCCCTAACCATTTCCCGCGCAATTCCGAGGGCTTCTTCGTATTGCTCCTCCTTAATCAGTCGGGCAAACTTTTTGGAACCGGCCACATTGGCGCGCTCCCCAATCAAGGCAAAACGAATAGGGTCGCGCAGCTCAAATACATCCAGACCACTGAAGCAAGGGACCGCGTTTGACGCGCCTTTTGGGGGCGCAGGGCGACGGGCTTGCTCCATTTCCTCCACCATGTGCGCAATCTCGGCAATATGTTCCGGCGTAGTGCCGCAACAACCGCCAATAATATCTACCCGGCCTTCTGCCACATAAGACCTGAGCTTTTGCGCCATCTCCTTGGGCGTCTCCGTATAACATCCGTACACATCGGGCAGGCCGGCATTGGGATGGGCGCTCACTTTGCAGGGAGCTACGGCGGAAAGCTGCCTCACAAAAGGAGCCAACTTTTCGGCCCCAAACGAGCAATTAAGCCCAATGCTCCACA
>WRBG01000079.1 GCA_009784635.1 Bacteroidales bacterium
CAACGAACTAAAATACACGGGAGAAATAAAACTTGTATTGAGTAATGAATTTGTAAATCCAAGCCCAGAATTTGTAAGATTTTTCGCAAGGCAGGTCTATGATGGCCAAATAAACGCAAGGGTTCTTGAGCAATTTACTGAACTCACAAAGAAATCTATTACCACTTATTTAAATGAAAGAATAACTGAGAGGATAAAATCCGCCATTGAGAGCAAAGATAAGGTGGAGGATAAGCCCGAAGATGTTAGGAAGTCATTTGTTCCAAAAGAACTGCCAGATGGTGTGGTTAATATAAGCGAATGTGGGAAAATTATTACAACACAAGAAGAAGTGGAGGGATTTTATATAGTGAAATCTATTATAAGAGGTCATGTAAGTCAAGATAGAATCGTATATCGTGGTTTTCAAAATTTTTTTGCAATCCTAATAGACGATTCTATTAGGCAGTGCCCATGCCGATTGCAGTTTGGAAAAGATAAGAAGCAAATACAAATACAAGGAGAAGGGAAGGAGTATGCAAAGTATGAAATATCAAATATTGACGAGATTTTTAAGTATTCCGAAGAGTTAATAATTTCAGCAAAAAAGTATATATAGCACTGAAAATCAAATAGTAATATAAAATTATTCACAACAATCTGATAAGATAGTAAAAATTAATGCATTATGAAAAAGCTATCTATTTTGCTTATTTTGTTAAATGTTTCAATTTCTGCATTTTCTCAGAAACTTGACACCATTATCCAGCGACCACTGTTTAGGAGTCGCGACACTGGCGATTCCTTGGCAGAACAAAAAAGTCGAGTGATAGTAACACGTGAAGTAAATTCAAATGGAACGCCCTCTGTTAGATTACCCGGTCGCAACGTAGTAGGCACATTGCCTATGCCTCAACACAATATTCCCAATGCTACAGGAGAAGTTGTGGTAAGCATTAGGGTGGACCAGCATGGCAATCTGACCAGCGCAAACGTAACCCAAACCGGTACTACGGTGCAAAACAGGACGCTTTGGGATGCCGCTGTCGAGGCCGCCCTTAAAACCAAATTTAACGTCAGTAGTAACGCGCCGATTGTGCAGGCAGGATTTATTACCTATGTCTTTAACCTTCCAAATTCTGACAAAAAAGTGGATAGGAAAAAATCCCCTCCAAGGCGGTAAGCATATTGGGAATACGAAGATAAAAAAGTATTTCGAAAAAAATCAGGTTTTTAGTACCTTTGTTTGATTTACCCTTTCATTTCACAGAAAATCTTTTAATGTCCGCCTCTACTTCTGTTCAAAATCCCCGAAAGGCCTTACTGGCGCTTTGCATAGCGGCCTTTTTGGTGCCTTTTATGGGCTCTGCCCTTAACTTAGCCTTGCCCGACATCAGTCAGGCTTTTTCGTTAAAGGCCGTTACGCTCACGTGGATGGCAACTTCTTACATGATATCCACCGCCATTTTTCAGATTCCTTTTGCCCGCTTGGGCGATTTGATAGGGCGGAGAAAAGTGTTCATCTCCGGCGTAATCGGTTTTTCTGTCTGTACTTTTGTATCGGGATTTGCCTGCTCCGGAGCCATGCTCCTCACCCTTCGTTTTCTGTCGGGCATGTTCAGCGCCATGATGTTTGGCACCAATATTGCCATCCTTTCTTCTCTTTTTCCGCCGGAAAAACGCGGCAGGGCTTTGGGAATCAATACTGCGGTGGTATACGCCTCTTTAGCGGCAGGCCCCCTTTTGGGGGGAGTGCTTACCCACTATTTAGGCTGGCAAAGCATCTTTTTTGTATCGGGAGCCATTGGATGTGCAGCCGCCGCTATGGCTCGATTTTTTCTCACCGGGGAATGGATTGAATCTAAGGGAGAACCTTTTGATTATACGGGTGCCCTCATCTACGCCATTGCCTTAACCGGAGTGATTTTTGGATGTACGCAACTTCCTAAAACACTTGGTTTTGTATCCATTCTTATTGGGATTACGGCCATTGCTGCTTTTGCGAACTACGAACAAAAATGCGCTTTTCCTCTGTTTAACGTAAAACTCTTTAGCCACAACCGTATTTTTGCCCTCTCCTCTCTGTCTGCCTTGATTAATTACGCCTCCACATCGGCCATCATCTTTATGCTGAGTTTATATTTGCAACATGTACGCGGATTTAGCGCCCAATACGCCGGTTTCATCATCATCTCCCAAGCCTGCATGCAAGCAATTTTCGCCTTACTGTCGGGACGCCTTTCCGACAGAATTGCGCCTTCTGTATTGGCTACTTTTGGGATGGCCATCATTACCTTGGGATTAGTCGGATTGATATTCCTACATCAACATACCTCCGTATATTATATCATCTTCCTGCTGCTGCTATTAGGTGTTGGCTTTGGTATTTTTGCCTCGCCCAACACCAATGTCATTATGGGTTCGGTCGACAAAAAGTATTACGGACAAGCCTCGGCAGTAACCGGCACCATGCGCCTGACCGGACAAGCCCTAAGCATGGGTATTGCAGGTATGGCCATCGCCCTGCAAATGGGAAATCAAAAAATCACCCCCGACCTCCATCCCCAATTCCTTTCGAGCATGCAGCTTACTTTTATTATCTTTGCGGTACTCTGCTCGGTGGGGGTGTATGCTTCGTCAAAGAGAAAAATTTCTTAGATTTGCACCAAATAATACAACAACTATGAAAAAAACGATGCTGTTGGCTACGGCTTTAACTGTAGCTCTAACGATCTCGGCGCAAATTAATTCCACCAAGCAGTGGGTGATGATGCCGGAAAGAACTTACGATTACATTGTTGGCGAAGCCTCGGGCGAGAGGGCTTTACGCTCTATTATGGACTTGGCCTCTTACGAAAGAAACCGCACCGATGCGGAGTACAAAGGCACTTTGCATGAGATAAGCTACATCATGAAGATGCTGCACGAATACGGCTTGGACAATATTCGTTTAGAGAATGTGGCCAAGGCCGATACGTGGAACGGAATAAGCGCGTCTCTGTGGGAGGTTTCACCTACTATTCAAAAAATTGCCGACTACGACGAATTGGTGGTAATGCTTGCCTCGGGCAGCGAAAATGCCGATGTGGAGGCTGAATTAGTATGGGTATCCTTGGAAAACATTAGAAATACTCAGCCCAATGCCGAGCTTGCCGGCAAAATTGTCCTAACCGATGCGCCCGTAAGTATGGGCCATGCCTACGCACAGGCCAACGGAGGTTTGGGTGTGGTTTCGTTCTATTCCTCCCGTTTTTTGTTTGACCCCATTCAGATTCCCAATGCAGGGATTGGGTCACGCGGCGGAGTGCCAGCCAATCCTGCTCAAAAAGCATTATTTGGATTCAATATCACGCCGCGTCAAGGCTTTGACCTCAAATCACGCCTGCTTGGCGGCGACAAAATCAAAGTACAGGCAAAGGTGCAGTCAAACAGGGTACAGTTTGACATTCCGGCCATCCATTGTTCGATTAAAGGCAGCGACCCTAATGCCGGTTCCATTATCTTTTCGGCCCACCTTTTTGAAGGATATAATAAGCTGGGGGCCAACGATAATGCATCGGGCAGCGCTGTTATCCTTGAGGTTGCACGCACGCTCAAAACATTAATTGACAAAGGATTGATTGAACGTCCTAAACGTAGCATGCATTTTGTGTGGGGCGACGAATTTAGAGCCACCGGTCCTTGGGCCTCCAATAACAGGGATATTACCGAGTCGGCGCTGTGTAATATCAATTTGGACATGGTTGGCATCAACCTTAAAGACAACAATTCCTACTACACCCTGCATCGCACCACTTACGGAAATCCTCACTATATTAATGATGTGGCTGAAAATTTCTTCATCTACATGGGCGAAACCAACCGCAATTCCATCTTGGCTCCCGCCAGAGGTGTCAACTATATCAAGCCTGTAGTGGCGCCCAGCGGTACCGATGATACTTTTGTCTACGCCATCAGCGAGCATTACGGCGCCTCCGACCACGAAGTGTTTAACGACTGGGGGATTCAGGTACCCGGAATCATTATGATTACTTGGCCGGACCCATATTACCACACATCGGAGGACCGTGTGGACAAAATGGACGCCACGCAACTTAAACGCGCCACAGTGCTTGCCGCCGCAACCGCCTACACCATTGCGGTTGCCAATCAGGAAGGAGCGCTCAGAATTGGCGCAGAAGTAGTGGCCAATGCAAACAAACGACTTGGTTTTTACCAGATTAAATACATTGATATGATTGCCAATGCCACAGATGTGGATGCCGCTTACAGGCACGCTGTTTTTGCCATCGAAGGACACGCTAAAAACGAAAAGAATACCTTGGCGACCGTTCAAGAATTAACGCCCGACAACAAGGCGATTAGCGATTATATCAAGAAAGGCAACACTTCGATTGACAAAACAACCGCCAACATCATCGAATCTTTAAAGATTTATGCCGAGGTGCGGGCAGGCAAACCAATGAAGATTACCCTGTCGCCGGCAGAAATTGCCGCGTCAAGAAATTATCCCGTACAAACCTCTAAACCAAAAGAGATGCGTTACGGCGCACTCAACAGGGCACAGGAATCGTTTAGTATCGAGGAGAGGATGGAACTTCGCGCCAAGCTGAGTAATCCGGCAGATATTGCCCGTATGACCAATTCCGGCAACAATTCAGTACTCGACATACACAAGATGATGCTGGCCCAACACAACAGAATCTTGTCCTTGGAAGAAATTAATAACTTCCTGTCTATGTTGGAGAAGGAAGGGTATGTGAAGATGGTGAAGAAATAGTTTCTGTATATTCATTTAGCGCGAAATCCTAGAAGCAGGAGTGTGTATATAATCCCTGGGCAGCATATCTCCAAGTCGCTGTTCGCCCATGTTGCCAAAAAATATGAGGTTGTCAATAGTATCGGGATTCCCAAATGCATCTACGGAAAAGCGATTGGTGAGGAAAACAACTTCGGAATCGAACCTACTGTTGTACAGGATTCTGATCACTCCGTAAATAGGTCTCTCTCTTACGACGTGGTGGGAGCGGCTTATATTGGTTCCGGGGATAATCTCCACTGTTTTTTGAGGCGGGACGTCTACAATCGTAAAATATTGACTCGGTTCGATCCTGGATAATCTATTAAAAATTTTAAACTTAGCATCTTCCAGCGTATTGGCGGCAAGGTTTAAAAAAAAATATTGCTTAGAACGAAGGTAGGTTTCATCTCGTCGTGATCTAAACATGATGTTGTAGGGGCTTTGATCTACAAAAGAAGATGTGCCTTTAAATGAAATCCGAGTTGCATGTTCCATGCTTAGCGTATTCTCGGTATATTGAATACTAAAACTATGTAGTTCAAAAGTAATCAAATAGGCCATATATTTATTCTCAATAATAAGGGGTTGTTTGGAATATCCATTAAGCATCTTGGTGGATTGATCAAAATTCAAGACTATGTCCTCTTCGTTTGTAATGACGCAAGATTTACCGGCCCTACTCATACCCAAAAATTGCTCTTTAAATACCCTCATCATGCTTTCGCGAGAAAACAAGTCGCGCCCAGCTATGACCCTTATCTCTTGAAGTACATTTGTTTTTTCTATAAGAAAAAACACTTTTTCAAGACGCCCAAACGGAGGCTTAATGACTAAGGATTCATACGACAGGTGGCTAAATATCAAATCCGAATTTATTGTTTGATTGACTACAAGCCTAAAATTCCCGTCTTTATCCGAAGTGGTAATGATGGATGTCCCGTCCAAATAAATGGCTACACCTGGGACCGTTTCCTTTGTTTTTGAGTCGTATACGGTGCCTTCAATAACTTGAGCTTGTAATCCGTAAAACGGAATAATACATAAAATCCAAATAATTAACTTTTTCATATACATCATTTTTACCACAACTTTGTTTCCTGCCTAATGATAGTTCCGTCGTTGCACAGCCCTTCGATAATTACCGTGTAGGAGGTGTTTTCGTCGGCGGTGTAAAATGCAAACGATGCCACACCGCGATTGTCTATTTGTACCACAGGTTGCCAATGTATGGTGGTGCGCAGGTCGGGAGTCAAGGCATCTCGCTTTGCAGGCGTGTCGTATACAGGAACATAAAATTCTACCGGTTGTTGGTAGCCCAAGGGAAGCAAGGTCCTAATATGGTGTAAAGGGGAATCTTCATGGTATAAACGGTCTCTGGTATGGATAACAATAACCCCATGACCACCGCGATATCCAAAAACGGAAGTATTGCCGGCAGATTTCAACACGTCAATTTGGGCAATATCATGCACGTGGAGCAACGCAAGAGCTTCTCTCGGATTTGAAACAGGAATGCCATCCATTAGCACCAAGGGGAAAGAGGCTTGAGCAAGCACCGAACTAAAACCTCGAATGATAATAGAGGTAATCTGTCCAGACTCTCCCTGCAACACTTGTAAGCCCGGAAAAGTACTCATTATGTTGAACAAACTCATAGCGCGCATCTGATCCAATTCCTCCTCGGTAAGGGAATTATCCGGAAATGCATAGTATTGCGACTTCCTGGGCGGTATCACTACCCGCTGGGCCGTAACCACCGCCGCCGACAGTTCCGTGACCCGGATGCCGCCCTCATAGACATATTGCTGCTCTGCCTTGTCGGCATACCGGGCAAACTGTCTCTTGTCCGGCCCGGAAGGAAGAATAACTGCCAGAGTCCTATCCGGAAACACCTCACCATCCAATACCAATTCCGTATTCGTCATCCCTCTTTTTGGCGCCGCGCTCACCACATACCGTGTACTGTCAGGCAATTCGCCAACAGAAATACTAAACCGTCCGTCAGAGTCCGTGTGGACACTGCCAAAATAATCCCCCGCAAGAGATACTACCGTTACTTCCACTTCCCCAACAGGCCTGCTTGATATCAGACCCTTTACCGTTCCCGAAATTTCAGACCCAAATTCAAGCGGTGAGCTTGGCCGAGAAAAACGACCTTGAGCAAGCTCCGCTATGTCATACCGCCGCCAGCCCTGGGTACACATCAGCAAATCCAAAGCATAATTCGATTCGGGACTGTTTTGAAAATAAAAGGCCGGATGCTCTATATGTCCCCGCAAATCCGAGGTCAGCAATAATTGAGTCAAAATATTGGTCGTGGTATCCCGGCTAACTTCCCGATCCGAAGTTACAGACACAGAAAAGCTGCCAGTTAAGGGCCGCCCGTCGGCGTCGGTCACCGTCAAGCTGTTGTTTACCAATGAACGTCTGGCATATTCCGTCCTGTCGGGCAGATAACTTACTTGTGCCTGATCCGGATTGTTAATGAATACCAGCCGCTCGCTCACTGGATTGAATCCGGCATCAAACAGAATCAAATGCAGTACGCCGGAAGGAAATAATTCCTTGGGGATAACAACAAGATTCTTTTCATGATCCCAAAAATCAATCAAGTGTATCATGCCGCGGGTGTGGGCAAGCAAATACAAATCTTCATCGTACACAACTCCTGCCGGTTGCCGCACCGAAATATACAGCTGATTCCTCATTTGATGAACGGAAAGCGAATATCCGTAATCAATGGCAACCGGTAAATCAAAACGCTTGGATTGTCCCCTGTCGTTCTCGCATACGGCATAATAACTTTTTCCCTGCTCTGCCAACAGCACAAAACTGCCCATGCCCAGATAATCCGACCGGATTTCCCCCACTTCGACGCCATGCCGGTCGTATATCGTTCCGGTGATGTCTGTTGCCTGACCGTCGGACTTCATCGCCTTGAAGACTATCTTGCAGGGAGTGCCAAGCAGCAGGGAACCGCCCTCGGGGTAAAAACCAACATCAAAATCGTTGTCCGGAGCGGGAACTTGAATGAATTGACGGTAGGGATATTTATCGGCCGTTACTTCCAAAAGCAGGGTTCGTCGGCGGGAACCAGCCGGCAAATCAAAGCCGAGCGTGGCTGTCCCGTCGGATTCTACCCTAAGGCTCATCGGCATACCGTCGTTCACGCCTACCCTAACCGATTGTGGAACCAAGGGGGCGGAGGTGGAAACATGGGAGAAGCTGAAGGTAGCATGGACACGGCCGCCGGGTTCAAAGAAAAACAACGTCTCCGTGTTCACAGAGCGGGCTTGGGGATCGCCAATATGGAGGGTTCCGGTAAAGAAATAGTTCTCTTCCTGGCTGAGCATGAATGTGGTGTAGGCGCGCAGCGTATAGATGCCTTGGGGTATGTCATCCGGAAGGGACAAGTAGCCGTGATAAGCCTCCGCCTCTTCACGTACCTTGACGCGGGTAACCACAGAATCCAACGGATTGATTAACTCCACGTATACATAACGGCTGACAGGTGCGGGCACATGGCTGATGGCATCGGTTAAATAGGCACGAAACCAAATCCTCTCGCCCGAAAGATAATAAGGCTTGTCGGTATGCACATAGATCTTCTCCTGAGGAAATACGGTCAACTGATTGAAAAATAATGAAGCCAAACTGTCGGGAATACTGAGTTGACCATAAGAGGCAACC
>WRBG01000080.1 GCA_009784635.1 Bacteroidales bacterium
AACGCCATAGAGGGAGGCATACTTGTCTGCAACGTGAGCCAATGCCATGCGGGCAGCGTTGCCATGGAAACCTATGCCACCGGCATACTTTTGAAGCACGCCGGCGTGCTCGGCGGGCACGATATTACCACCGAATCTGCCGTTGCAAAAATCATATTATTAACAGGTCAATACAATGACAATGAGATTATTAATGAAAAGATTGACACCAACATCAGGGGAGAAATTTCAATTTGATAGTACGTATATGAAAATTTTTGCGTACATTGCGCCATATTTTGTGACTCTATGACGAGCAGCATGCGTTTTTGCCAACACAATAAACAGGGAGAGGTGGCCGAGTGGTCGAAGGCGCACGCCTGGAAAGTGTGTGAGCTCCAAAAGGGCTCCGCGGGTTCGAATCCCGCCCTCTCCGCAAGATATAAACCGTTAATTATAAAAAAACTAAAAATAAAAAATTGTTACACCACTTAAATCAAAAAAATTGTATGAAAAAACTTTTTATGGTTTTAGCAGTACTTGGTTTTATTACCATCTCTGCACAAAATGTAGTTGCCCAAAGAGTTACTGAAAGCGGCCAAAGGGCGTATGACACAGAACAAACTGGTGAAGAGCCTGTTCACCAACAGCTTAAAACCAAGTTTATTGAAGGGGGACCTGAAATCATGGGCGTCCTGCTCATTCTGTTGATCTTTGGACTTGCCCTTTCTATTGAACGTATTATTTATCTATCGCTTGCTACAGGAAACAGTAAGAAATTACTGTCCAAAGTAGAAGAAGTGCTTGCCAGCGACGGCGTAGAGGCCGCCATGGACGTTTGCCGCAATACCCGCGGTCCGGTAGCCAGTATCTTTTATCAAGGACTTAGCCGTATGGACCAAGGCATTGAGGTTGTAGAAAAAGCAGTCGTTTCTTACGGAGCGGTGCAAATGAGCCAGTTAGAAAAAGGCCTGTCGTGGATACAACTCTTTATTTCCGCGGCGCCCATGGTGGGATTCTTGGGAACGGTTCTTGGTATGGTTATCGCTTTTGACGACATCGCAAGGGCCGGAGACATTTCTCCCAACATTATCGCCGTAGGTATGAAAGTGGTTTTGATTACCACCATTGCCGGTTTAATCGTGGCTATTATCCTTCAGTTCTTGTACAACTACATCGTTTCTAAAATTGACTCTATCGTCGTAGACATGGAAGATGCTTCCATATCCATGATTGACATTCTGGTAAAATCTAAAAAATAGATGACCCATGAAAAAGTTGAAATTATTAACATACATCATCATGGTGATCTCTGCCGTACTTGTGGGGGTTTTCCTCTTTGGAGGGGAAACAAAAGGGGCAGTAGGAGAGGCAAGGATCAATCTTTCTTTAATTTGGGCCTATATCCTTTTGGGATCGGCAGTTGTATTGGCGCTTGTGTTTACTGTGTTCAATACTGTGTCCAATCCAAAATCACTCAAAAAGATGGCCATTAACATCGGTTTTTTCGTAGTAGTCTTTGGCGTCTCTTATCTGTTGGCGTCAAGCGCACACACTTCTGTTACGCCGACTTTACCGAATCCGCCCTCAGCCGCAGCTATGAAACTTACCGATACGGGGCTTAAGGCCGTTTATTTTCTATTTGCAGGTTCATTGTTGGCTATCATTTTTGGCGCTGTGCTTGCTGCAATCAGAAATCGCTAAATTATAGTGTATTATGGCAAAACCAGCACCTCAAATTAATACAGCCTCCATGGCTGATATTGCGTTCATGATGCTCTTCTTCTTCTTGGTTACTACAAACTTGGATGTTGATTTGGGTTTGGCGCGTATGTTGCCGCAAATGCCTGATGAAAACCAGCAACAAGAAGATATCATGGTGAACCGCCGAAATGTATTGGTGGTGCAGATTAACTTAAACGACCGGATTTCTGCAGACGGGCAACCGATAGACATCAGCCAACTGAAAGACAGGGTACGCGAATTTATACTTAATCCGGCCGACAATCCCAACCTTTCGGAGAAAGAGATTAGGGACGTGGAGAACTTTGGTCCTTATCCTATTACTAAAGGGGTAATCTCTTTGGTAAGTGACCGTGGCACTACCTATGATGCTTATATGAGGGTTCAAAATGAATTAGTTAAAGCATATAACGAACTTCGGGAAGAATTTTCCATGCAACATTATGGACAGCCTTATCTGAAATTGACCGAAGATCAACAAAAGGTTGTGCGCACCATATATAATCAAGCTATTTCTGAAGCCGAACCAAAAGACATTGGTCGTAGCGCCAGACGATAAAAATTAGGAGAAACACATTATGGCAAAATTTTCAAGAAAAACAAAAGGCGGAATACCTGCTATTAATACCGCTTCCCTTTCCGACATCGTATTTATGTTGTTGTTCTTCTTTATGCTTACGGCACAGGTACGCAAATTTGAAACCAAGGTTACCATTCGTGTACCCGAAGCTTCGGAAGTGGTCAAATTAGAACGAAAGGATTTGGCCAGCTACATCAGTATTGGAGTACCTACCCTTGGTTATCAGACACTGTACGGAGACGATGCCCAAGTGCAGCTTAATGATTCGTTTAAATCGGTAGACGATATCCGCGACTTTATTGCTGCGGAGCGGGAAGCCCGAAGCGAAGTTGACCGTCCCTTTATGACCACAGTGCTTAAAGTGGACCAAAACGTGCGTATGGGTGTTGTAACCGACGTAAAACAGGAACTGCGCCGTTGCTCTGCGTTAAGGATTTTTTATTCAGCCCGCAGAACCGGCCAATAACTTAGGAATCGCTTAATATTTATTTAGTGGGCCGCGCATTGCGGCCTACTTTATTTAAAAAATCAACAATATGAACAAAAAAACAATTTGGCTTCTAAGCCTTCTTTTTACCGGTATCTGTACTTTTGGTTGTACGGAAAACCGTGAGCCCAAAGCAAAATACGTATTCTACTTCATTGGAGACGGCATGGGCGTTTCCCATATATCCTTAGCCGAGGTCTTCTCAAATAATGCTCTATCCTTTACCCAATTTCCGGTATTTGGATTGGTTACTACCCAGTCTGCAAGCAACATCATTACCGAATCCTCGGCCGCAGGAACCGCCTTGGCCACAGGAGAAAAAACCACCAACAGTATGTTGGGCACCCGTCCCGATTCTACCCACCTCCGAAGTATGGCCTACCCCATTCATGAAGCCGGTTACGCCGTGGGCATTGTTTCAAGCGTTACCATAGACCACGCTACGCCGGCCGCCTTTTACGCCAATGCTTACTCTCGGAGCGATTATTACCACATTGCCCAGCAACTACCCCAAACAGGTTTTGCTTTCTTTGGAGGTGGAGGATTTGTCCATCCCACCGGCAGGAATAACGATCGACCTTCTGTATATGAATCTATTACAGATGCAGGCTATACCGTAGCGCGTGGCGCAGGAAGTTATCAGCTTAAAAAAGAAGGCGCTAAAAAGATGTTCTATACTCAGGCCCAAGGAGTCGAAAGCGACCTCCCTTACGCCATTGACCGAAAGGAAGGAGACCTTAGCCTGCCCATGGTGGTAGAAGCCGCCATTGATTTTCTTTATGACCCCAAAGGCAAAGGCTTTTTTCTCATGAGCGAAGGAGGCAAAATTGATTGGGCTTCTCACTCCAACGACGCCAAAACTACCATTCTGGAGGTACTCGATTTTTCGGATGCCGTTGCTTTGGCCATTGCATTTTACCACAAACATCCCCGCCAAACCCTTATTGTGGTCACTTCCGACCACGAAACCGGAGGATTAAGCCTTGGATACACCGGCGGCTATGACATGTATTTTGACGCTTTAGCGTCCCAAACCGCCTCTATTGACGCCGACAGAGCAAGCACAGAAGATGTTCGCAGGAGCAATAGAGAGGCCAGAATAGGCTGGACCTCAGGTTCTCATACCGGAACCATGGTGCCGATTTTTGCTATTGGCGCAGGAAGTAGTAACTTTGGGGGCAAAATGGACAATACCGATATACCTAAAAAAATATGCGCCGCTATGGGTATAGCGTTTTAATGAAGTTTTAAATATTTATATGTACATGGATTATAAAGTCGCCGATGTCAGTCTATCCGACTTTGGCCGTAAGGAGATAGAGATTGCCGAATACGAAATGCCCGGCTTGATGGCCATCCGCAAAAAATATGCAGGGGAGAAGCCCTTGCTGGGCGCCCGCATCATGGGTTCCCTGCACATGACCGTCCAAACCGCCGTACTTATAGAGACCTTGCACGCTTTGGGCGCCTCTGTGCGCTGGGCTTCTTGCAACATCTTTTCTACGCAGGACCATGCGGCTGCGGCCATAGCCGCAGCCGGCATCCCTGTATTTGCGTGGAAAGGAGAGTCGTTAGAAGAATACTGGTGGTGTACCGAACAGGCGCTCAGTTTTCCGGACGGACAAGGCCCCCATTTGATTGTAGACGACGGTGGAGATGCCACTTTACTGATTCATAAAGGCATGGAGGCAGAAAACGATGCTTCTGTTTTAGACGTCTCCCCTTCCAACAGAGAAGAAGCCGTCGTCCTCGACCTGCTCAAAAAGTCGCTCCGCACACATCCCGAAAAATGGAGGGCCATGGTTCCTCATATTAGGGGGGTCAGCGAAGAGACCACCACCGGCGTACACCGGCTCTATCAGATGGAAGCACAAGGCAAACTGCTTTTTCCCGCCATCAACGTCAACGACTCCGTAACCAAATCCAAGTTTGACAACCTCTACGGCTGCCGCGAATCCTTGGCGGATGGCATTAAACGCGCCACCGACGTGATGATTGCCGGTAAAGTGGTGGTGGTCTGTGGCTACGGAGATGTGGGAAAAGGTTGCGCCCGCAGTATGCGCGCCTACGGCGCCCGGGTTATTGTCACCGAAATCGACCCGATTTGCGCCTTGCAGGCCGCCATGGAGGGCTTTGAGGTAAAAACGGTGGAAGCGGCTTTAGACGAGGGCAACATCTACGTAACCTGCACCGGAAACCGCGATATTATCACGGCGGCACATATGCAAAATATGAAAGACCAAGCGATTGTTTGCAATATCGGCCATTTTGACAACGAAATTCAGGTAGATGCGCTTGAGGCAACGCCCGGTATCCGCAAAGTCAATATAAAACCACAGGTAGACAAGTACGTCTTTCCATCGGGCAATGCCATTTTCCTCTTGGCCGAGGGACGATTGGTCAATCTGGGTTGCGCCACCGGCCATCCTTCCTTTGTGATGAGCAATTCATTCACCAACCAGACTTTGGCGCAAATAGAGCTTTGGACAAAGAACTATCCCTTGGGCGTACATTGCCTGCCCAAAGCCTTGGACGAAGAAGTGGCCCGGCTTCATTTGGAACAATTAGGCGTAGCGTTGACCACACTCCGCCCCGAACAGGCCGCCTACATAGGCGTTCCCATTCAAGGGCCTTACAAACCGGATTATTATAGATATTAACACCTTAACTACATATGAAAACACCCGGAAGAACTCCTGTTATTGACCTGCTGCGTACTGCACCCGGCGTAGATGTTACCGCTAAAGGATGGGTGCGTACCAAACGCGGAAATAAAAACGTGGCCTTTGTGGCGCTCAACGACGGCTCATGCGTACATAATATTCAGCTTGTGTTTGACATGACCCATTTTTCCGAAGAGGAGCTGAAACACGTTACCACCGGAGCCTGTATCTGCGTACAGGGGACTTTGGTGGCTTCTCAAGGCAGCGGGCAGGCGGTGGAAATTGCCGCAAAAAAGATAGAACTCTATGGAGTCGCCGACCCCGAATCCTATCCCTTGCAAAAGAAAGGACACAGTATGGAGTTCCTTAGGGAAATCGGCCACCTGCGTCCCCGTACCAATACCTTTGGCTGTGTGCTTCGTATTCGCCATGCCATGGCTTACGCCATCCACCACTATTTTCACCAAAACGGATTCTTTTACCTCCATTCGCCCATTATCACCGCTTCGGATGCCGAGGGCGCCGGAGCCTTGTTTCAAGTAACGACCTTAGACCTCAACCAACCACCCCGCAACGAAGGGGGCGAAATTGATTACGGTCAGGACTTTTTTGGCCGGCATGCCTCGCTTACCGTCAGCGGACAACTTGAAGGAGAGTTGGCGGCTATGGCGCTGGGCAACGTCTACACCTTTGGCCCCACCTTTAGGGCAGAGAACAGCAATACGCCTCGCCACTTGGCCGAATTTTGGATGATTGAGCCGGAGATGGCCTTTTACGAGATTAAGGACAATATGGATTTGGCCGAGGATTTTATTAAGTATTTAGTCCGCTACGCCTTAGAACATTGCATGGACGATTTGCGCTTTTTAAACGACATGTTTGACAAAGAATTAATCCAACGCCTTGAGCAGGTATGCGCCACCCAATTCGTGCGCCTCTCCTACACAGAGGGTATTGATATTCTGATGAAGTCGGGACAAAAATTTGAGTTTCCGGTTTCATGGGGCGTTGACCTGCAAAGCGAACATGAGCGCTATTTGGTCGAAACGCACTTTAAAAAGCCGGTGATTCTTACCGACTATCCTAAAGAGATTAAGGCTTTTTATATGAAACAAAACGAAGACGGCAAGACCGTCCGCGCTATGGATGTGCTGTTCCCTAAAATCGGGGAGATTATTGGCGGCTCCCAGCGCGAGGAGCGTTACGATGTGTTGTTGGCGCGCATTCATGAACTGGGCATGGAGATGGATTCGTTGTGGTGGTATTTGGACACCCGCAGGTTTGGCACGGCGCCCCACAGCGGATTTGGCCTTGGTTTTGAGCGGCTGTTGTTGTTTGTCACCGGAATGAGTAATATCCGAGATGTGATACCCTTCCCCAGAACCCCAAAATCGGCAGATTTTTAAAAGTATATCTTTATGCTGATTATAGGTATTGCAGGCGGAACGGGTTCGGGTAAGACGACCGTGGTTAATCAGATTACGGAGGTTCTTTCTCCGAACAAAGTCGCCATTATTCCTCAAGATGCTTATTATAAAGACAGTAGCCATCTGCCTTTATCGGAGCGCCTTGAACTGAATTTTGACCACCCCGATTCGCTGGATTTTGACCTGTTGGTGAGCCATCTTAAAGAGTTGCGCAAAGGTCGGTCTATTAAACAACCTATTTATTCCTACCTTACCTGCTCCCGCGCTAAGGAAACCATACATGTTGAGCCGGCCCATGTAATTATTGTAGAAGGGATTTTGATTTTCAACTGTACCGAATTGCGCACATGTATGGACATTAGGGTTTTTGTTGACGCCGATGCGGACGACCGCCTCAGTCGGGTTATTTGTCGCGATATTATGGAGCGCGGCAGGTCGATAGACAAGGTGCTGCAACGCTACGAGGCGTTGGTAAAGCCTATGCACCTGCAATTTATTGAACCGACCAAACGCTATGCCGACATTATTGTACCTCAAGGAGGGCATAATCGGGTGGCGATAGAAATGCTGCTGGCGACCATTGAAAAACACTTGAAAACCAACGAAGATGTTTAAGCGGGGAAACAGAGCGGGCATCTACCTTACCGTATCGGTACACTTGGGGGCGCTGATTATTTTTCTTTTGTACCAGATTCGCTTTGAGTTGAGGAGGGAAACCGCTTTTGTATTGGACTTTACCAAACAGGAGGAGGCCGAAAGACTCGTGCAAAGAGAGCAGATGCGGGCCAATGTTTCCGAAGAATTAGACGCCCTCCTCTCTGCCAACAGAAGCGCCCTGCGGAACGTGGCGGTGGACGCTTTGGAGCGGAATCAAACCCTTAGGGACGACCGGTTTCGCAATCCTTCGGAGGTATACGACGAGCACCAACAGTTACAGGCCAAGTTAGACGCCTCCCGCAGAGCTGCTCAAGCCCTGCAAGGCAGCGATGACGATGTGGCGTCCATACAGACCGAACAACCCGCGTCCGAAACCTATACAGGGCCTTCAGTCATCTCCTACAAACTGGAGGGGCGTAAAGCCGTGAGTCTCCCTATTCCGGCCTATAAAGGTTTGAGAGGAGGCGATGTTACCATATTGATTGTAGTTAATCCCTACGGATATGTGATTTCCACCTCGGTGGTCAGGCAATTCTCCTCATCCGATCCCAACTTGATTGAGTACGCCATCAACGCAGCCCGCTCGTCGCGTTTTAACCGTGACGATAATGCATCCCAACAGCAACAGGGAGAAATTGTGTACCGATTCATTGCTCAATAAAAATCCTTACCTTTCTATAATATGACCGATAACCCTCTGCTTCTGAAGTTTGACACTCCTTTCCAGACCCCTCCCTTTGATTTGATTAAAGCGGAACACTACAAGCCGGCTTTTGTGGAAGCCATGAGACAACATCGGGCCGAGATTGATGCCATCATCAACAACCCCCAAGAGCCTACTTTTGAGAACTGT
>WRBG01000081.1 GCA_009784635.1 Bacteroidales bacterium
AAGTCAAAAACAAGTCTTCAGGTCGCGCATAAGCGTATTGCTTATCGTATTCTTATCGGCTATATTTATACTACCATGTACCATACCAATGGTTAAACACATGATGATTTTTGGCTTGAGTATTATGGGCGTAGTTTTATTGTTGGTTCTTTTGCTGTATGGCGGAATGCGCTACATCATTTTAGGGGAAAGGCTGTATTTGAGAATTTGGTCTATTCCCACTTGTAGCTTTAGAATTGCTGATATCGTTTCGATGAAACGGTCATATTATATATTTGATATTCCGACAAATACCACTGCATCTTTTAAGAAATTACGCCTCCAATTTGCGGGAGAAATAAGACTATATGTACACGTTTCGCCTGTCAGAGAAAAAGAATTTGTTGAGGCGCTTAAAGCCATCAATCCGAATATTCAAGTGAATATTCCCGAAAAAACAGGAAGATGGTGGCGAATTTGGGATTGGGACATTTAGTCTGTCACGTCATGGGACATTTTGGACGTGTTCAAAGCAGAATAACTATTTTTTTTCAGATTTGTGAAAAAGATTTCTTATATTTGCTGCCCCTCTAAGGGATTATAAATAATGTTAAACCACTAACTGCTAAGTACAAAGAAATTATTATGACAAAGCAAGACAAAGAAATGCTCGATTCAGAAGAGCAAATCGAAGGATTGGAATCCAAATCCGAACGAATTGATGCCTACATAGAAGAAGACGCTTCTATGGCGGGAACCATCAGAAAACAGAAAAAAAGCAACGCATCCGTGCCGGTAGACAAATTTGACTGGGACGCTTTTGAAAAAGACGCGCCATATGACGCCGATAAGGGGGCGATTGAGACCAAATACAATCAAACCCTGTCCAAGATATTAGAGAACGAGGTGGTAGAAGGCGCGGTCGTGGGCATGAACAAACGCGAAGTGCTGGTAAATATCGGCTACAAGAGCGAGGGTGTTATCAGTATCAACGAGTTCCGTTATAATCCCGACTTGGCTGTTGGCGATAAAGTGGAAGTATATGTAGAGAATGCAGAAGACCGCAGGGGCCAATTGCTGCTCTCTCACAAAATGGCTCGCTCTCTGCGCTCTTGGGATTTGGTAAACGAGGCCTTTGGCAAAGACGAAGTGGTAAAAGGATACATCAAGTGCCGTACTAAGGGCGGTATGATTGTGGATGTATTTGGAATCGAGGCATTCTTGCCCGGCTCCCAAATAGATGTAAAACCCATCCGCGATTACGATGTATATGTAAATAAGACTATGGAATTTAAGATTGTGAAAATCAATCACGAATTTCGCAATGTGGTGGTGTCTCACAAGGCGCTGATAGAAGCCGAATTAGAAGCTCAAAAAGCCGATATCATCGGTAAATTGGAAAAAGGCCAAATCCTTGAGGGAACCGTCAAAAATATTACCTCATACGGGGTATTCATTGACTTGGGCGGCGTAGACGGCTTGATTCACATTACAGACCTTTCATGGGGACGCATCAACCACCCCGAAGAAATTGTACAGTTAGACCAAAAAATCAATGTGGTTATTTTGGACTTTGACGATGCTAAAAAGCGTATTGCCCTTGGCTTGAAGCAGCTCACTACCCATCCATGGGATGCTTTAGACGAGAAACTTAAAGTAGGAGACGTGGTTAAAGGCCGGGTAGTGGTGATTGCCGATTACGGGGCCTTTGTAGAAGCGCAACCCGGCGTTGAAGGCTTGATTCACGTGTCCGAGATGTCGTGGTCGCAGCACCTGCGCAGCGCTCAAGACTTCTTGAAAGTAGGAGACGAAGTAGACGCCGTAATCCTTACTTTGGATAAGGACGAGCGGAAAATGTCTTTGGGTATCAAACAACTCAAACCCGACCCTTGGGCGACTATTGCCGAAAAATACCCCATAGGCTCCCAACATACCGCTACGGTACGTAACTTTACCAACTTTGGCGTGTTTGTAGAATTGGAAGAAGGCGTAGACGGATTGGTGCATATCAGCGATTTGTCATGGACTAAGAAGGTGAAACATCCGGCAGAATTTACTTCGATTGGAGACACCCTCGCCGTAGTGGTATTGGACGTAGACCAAGATAATCGTCGTTTGAGCTTGGGACACAAGCAACTCGAAGAAAATCCATGGGAGGTATTTGAGACCGTATTTACCCCGGGCTCCGTACACGAAGGCACTATTTTGGCCTTTGTAGACAAAGGCGCTTCCATTTCTCTGCCTTATGGAGTAGAAGGTTTTGTAAGTCAGAAAAATATGGTTAAAGAGGATGGCTCTGTTCCCGCAGTAGACGATAAACTTGACTTCAAAGTCTTGGAATTTAATAAGACCAGCAAACGCATCTCACTTTCTCATCTTCGTACTTATGAAGACGAAAGGAAAGAATCGGAGGCCAAAGAAACCAAAGAAAAAGAGAGCGAAGCCGAATCTACCCAAAAGGCAGTGAAAAAACTCAAGGCCAATTTGGAAAAAACGACTTTGGGCGATATTAGCGAATTGGTGGCCCTAAAGAATGAAATGGCGGGCAATGCGCCTGCGGAATAGTTCGGGCTTTTTCGTCTTTCTATGAAACTGAAGACATTTGTAGGACTGTGCTTCCTTTGTGTTGTCGGGAATCTGTCGGCACAAAGACTTGGGCCGCAATTCGATAAAATAAGCCAAGCGCTTTTTTACATCCAAAATATGTATTTGGATACAGTGGACATGTCTAAATTGACGGACCAAGTGCTGATGCGCGTAGTGGCGGAATTAGACCCCCACTCCTCGTATATCCCCGTTAAGGACGTGGAGGCGGCCAATGAGCCGTTGGAAGGTAATTTTGAGGGAATCGGCGTGGAGTTCAACATCATTATGGATACCTTAGTGGTGGTGGCTCCGCTGGCCGGAGGGCCCTCGGAAGCGGTGGGCATACAGGCCGCCGACCGGATTGTGGCGGTAAACGACACCTCGATTGCCGGTATAGGCTTGACCAACGAGGGGGTTCGTTCTTACCTGCGGGGCCCCAAGGGCACCAAGGTGCAGCTGACGGTGGTGCGCAGGGGAGTGAGGGAACCTTTGCATTTTGAGGTTACTCGGGACAAAATCCCCCTCCACAGCATAGACGCCGCCTACGAAGCCCTGCCCGATATCGCCTACGTGCGCATCAATCGTTTTGCCCTTACTACCATGACTGAGTTTATTGATGCTTTTGAAAAATTCAGACGGATGCCCAAGGGAGTGATTTTGGATTTGCGGGGGAATCCGGGAGGCTATATGCACACCGCCCTGCAAGTTGCCGAACAGTTTTTAGAAAAAGGCAAAATGTTGGTATATACAGAAGGATTGAACGTGCCCAGACAGGAAGAGTCGGCTTCGGGTATGGGATTCTTTATCAACACGCCGGTGGTGGTATTGATTGACGAAGGTTCAGCATCTTCCAGCGAGATTTTGGCCGGAGCCTTGCAGGACTGGGACAGGGGTATACTGATTGGCAGGAGGTCATTTGGAAAAGGTTTGGTGCAGCATGGCCTAACTTTGAGGGATGGGTCTCAACTGCGTTTGACGGTGGCGCGCTACCATACGCCTACCGGACGGGTCATTCAAAGTCCGTACAAACAGGGAGACCAAGACAGTTATTACAGAGCTATGTTAGAGCGCTATATGCGGGGAGAGCAATTTTCCCGAGACAGCATCCGTCTTTTGGATTCTTTAAGTTATCAGACCTTGGTAAATAACAGAACCGTGTACGGGGGCGGAGGGATTATGCCCGATATTTTTGTTCCGCAGGACACTACCGGCTATACCCCTTATTGGGCAAGAATGATTAGGGCGGGCATTGTTACAGAATTTATGAATGAATATATTGATAAGGAACGAGCCTCGTTATCTGCTCAATACAAACAGTTTGATGCGTTTAAGAGAAATTATCAGGTTCCCGACCAAGTGGTGGACGATTTGCTGGCCTTTGCCGAGCAAAAAGGGCTGCCCAAAGACGAGGAGGCTTTGGCCATCTCCCTTCCCTTGATGCGCATACAAATAAAAGCTCTGATTGCCCGCACCCTTTTTGACTCCAGCGCCTATGTGCAGTTGATGAACGAATGGAACGACCCGACTTATCGAAAGGCTTTGGAGGTGATACAGAATTGGGGCAGGTACGAAAAAGAAATTTTGGGCAGATAGCTCAAAATTTTTTGTATATTTGCGATTGAAACAGTTAAATATCTTTAAATCAAAAATTATGAATAAAACCAAACAAAACTACGCATTGCCCATCGTCATGATGATTTTCCTTTTTGGTATGATTGCATTTGTGACGAATCTTGCGGTGCCTATGGGCGTGGTGGCCAGAGAACAGTTCAGTTTTTCCAACTTCATGGGATTGATGGGGAACATGGCAAACTTTATAGCTTATGCCGTGATGGGAATACCGGCAGGTATTTTATTGCAGAAAATCGGCTATAAAAAAACAGCCTTGCTTGCCATTGCCGTTGGTTTGGCGGGCATCTTTGTACAGTTTCTTTCCGGTCATGCAGCCAGTTTTGGCGTTTATCTGCTTGGCGCTTTCATTGCCGGCTTCTCCATGACGCTGCTCAATACCGTAGTCAACCCCATGCTGAACACCTTGGGCGGCGGCGGGAACAAGGGCAACCAGCTGATTCAGATAGGCGGCTCGTTTAATTCCTTGGTGGCTACTTTTACTCCGGCATTCGTAGGTATTTTAATCGGCGAAGCGGCCAAAGCAAACATCACCGACGTATTTCCCGCCATGTATATAGCTATGGGCGTTTTTGTATTGGTCGGCTTTGTCCTGTGGACTGTTTCCATTCCCGAACCTCATGCAGAAAGTTTCTCCGAACCTCTTAAAAACCTCATGGCAGGCGCTTTGAAGTATCGTCATTTTGTTTTGGGCGCCATCGCCATCTTTTTCTATGTAGGGGTAGAAGTCGGAACGCAGGGAACGCTGAATGTTTGGCTTTCGGGTCTTCCTACCGTAGGAAAAACAACGGCCGGCTTTGTGGTGGCAACCTATTGGTTCCTGATGTTCATTGGACGTTTGTTTGGCGCCTCGGTCGCAAGTAGGGTATCCAGCAAGGCATTGCTTACCATTACTTCATCAGTCGCCATGATTCTGATTGCGTTGGCTATTTTTTCGCCCACGACTTCGCAGGTAACGCTGCCTGTTTTGCAGAGGTCGGCGGCGGGCGCACTGTCTTTTGGATTGTCTCAAGTTCCCATCAACGCCATGTTTCTCGTATTGGTAGGACTGTGTACTTCTGTGATGTGGGGCGGTATTTATAATCTGGCCGTTGAAGGCTTGGGCAAGTATGTGGCGATTGCGTCCGGACTTTTTATGGTCATGGTCTGCGGCGGCGGTATTCTTCCTGCCATGCAGGGATGGGTGGCCGACAAAGTCGGTTATATGCCAAGCTATTGGGTAATGTTTGCCGGTTTTGCTTATTTGCTCTACTATGCACTTTTGGGCAGTAAAAACGTAAACAAATAATACATTATAATGATGGAACAGGATTTTGTAGTAGGCGTTGACATAGGAGGTCAAACCACAAAAATAGGAATCGTAGACCGTAAGGGCAATGTAGTCAGTGAGCCGCATGTGATAAGGTCAGATAAGCATACGGATGAGTATCTGTTTTTTGACGACCTAATCCAAGCGATTGATAAACTAATCGCAGAGACCAACACCGGAGGAAAAATAAAAGGCGTGGGGATTGGCGCTCCCAACGGAAATTACTATGATGGAACCATTGAACATGCGCCCAACTTAACATGGGGAGGTCGCAAGACCATAAAAGTAGCCGAAATTTTGTCCGAAAAAACCGGATTTCCCGTTACCCTCACCAACGATGCCAACGCTGCCGCTGTGGGAGAGATGACCTACGGAGCGGCCATAGGCATGAAGAATTTTATTATGATTACCTTGGGCACAGGGGTGGGCAGCGGCATTGTCATCAATGGACAGGTTGTGTATGGGCACGACGGTTTTGCCGGAGAGCTTGGACATACCACCGCCGTAAGGTATAATGGGCGTCAGTGTAATTGCGGCAGGGTAGGCTGTCTCGAAGCCTATGCTTCGGCGATTGGTTTGGCAAGAACGGCTAAGGAATTTATGGAATCCCACGTAGATAGAGATGAATATAATCAAAGAAGCCCGTTAAGGGACATTAATGGGCCTATTACGTCTAAGGATGTTTATATGGCAGCCATACAGGGAGATAAACTGTCTCAAAAGGTTTTTGATTATACGGGAATGAAGTTGGGCGAATCTTTGGCTGATTTTGTGGCTTTTAGCGCTCCTCAAGCGATTATATTGTTTGGCGGCCTTGCCAAAGCCGGCGACCTCATTAAGAAGCCTACCGAGCAGTCTATGAACGAGAATATGTTGAGTATTTGGAAGGACAAAGTTGCCGTTATCTTCTCTAAACTTCCGGAATCCGATGCCGCGATTTTGGGGGCAAGCGCATTGGCTTGGTAGCTTGGATAGAATCGGTCTTACCTTCTGATTCCGCGTTGGTTTAATGCTTGATGGTAAGCTCTGGCGTTGCGAAGGTGGTCGCTGTAATTGGCGGCAAAGAGGTGGGAACCGTTAAAATCGGAACTGGCGCAAAAATAGAGATAATTGTGTGATTGATAATTTAGTACGGCTTCTAAAGTGGCTAAGGAAGGCACACAGATAGGGCCGGGCGGCAGTCCTCTGTGCTTGTAGGTATTGTAGGGAGAGTCCACCAGCCTGTCTCTGTTGAGTACCCTGCGGATGCTTGGGTCGCCAAGGGCAAATATGAGGGTAGGGTCGGCTTGAAGGGGCATACCGATTCTTAAACGGTTCATGTAGACTCCGGCAATGGTGGGCATTTCGGGCTGGTATTTGGTTTCTTCGTAGATAATAGAGGCTAAAGTGCTTACTTGCAATAAAGAAAGGCCGGTGGAGGCGGCTTTACCGCGCCGTTCCTCGTTCCAAAAGGCGTTATATTCCTTGTACAGCCGTTCGATGAGTTTATCGGGCAGCGTGTTCCAATACACCTCATAGGTATTGGGCAAAACTAAAGAAAACAGAGAAACAGAATCAAAGCCCATGGCGCCGATGATGGAAGAATCTTTAAGCGCCAGCAACATAGAAAGTGAGTCGGTCTCCAAGGGGCGGGAAAGCACGGCGGCTAATTTCTCTGCGCTCCGAATATTTCCGGCGATTACCAAATGTACAGGCGTTTGCCATCCAAGGGCAAACATACGCACGATGGCCTTGTTATTCATCTCTTCTTTGAGTTGATAGCGTCCTCCTTTAAGCCGCTCCGGCAGCTGTTCTTTGTGGGCGGCGCGAACAAAAGCCTTGGGGTTGCGCAGGTGGGGAGTCAAGGAATCCATTAGACGGCCAAATGTGGCCTCAGCCGGGACGTAGATGTATATGGGATGCTCTGTATGGCCAACATTGGGACGGTGATAAGTAAGGTAATAGCGCCAAGCGATGCTTCCGCCCAAGGCGGCCAGTACAAGCAGCGCACAGCCGGCTCCAAGGAGTATTTTCTTAAGTCGGGGAGTTATTTTCATGGTTTGCGTAATAAGATGAGTCTGCCTTCGGGCAAGATGGCATTTTTGTGGAGTTTATTGTAGGCGCTGATGGAGGCAAGCCGCACTCCATACCTTTGGGCAATGTCGCGAAGCGATTCGCCTTCTTCGCTAACGTGTTTGGGCAACCCCTTGGCGGCTTGTTTTTTCTTTTGGGCGAGATAGACTATGGTTCCGGGTTCCAAAGGCTGACTCTTTTTGAGTTCGTTGAATCGGAGTATTTCTCTTTGAAACAGCCTAAATTCACGGGCTAAAGACGCATAACTGTCGCCGGGGCCGGCAAGGACATAGGGTACTTGATTTATTTGGTATATGGTTCGGTGCAAGCCGGCCGTATACAGGGGAGAGCCGACCTCGGGCAAAACGATTTCCGGTTGTTCCAATATTCTGGGCGGTATGGGCAATTCGGTTACGGGGCGGTCGTATTCGTATAGCTTGTAATCCTCTATCAGCCTAATCAGCATTTCTGCATATTGGGGATTGGTGGCGTAGCCGGCGCTTTTTAAGCCCTGCGCCCACCCCTTGTAATCGTAGGGCGACAGGTCAAATAAAAAGGCGTAGCGGTCGCGGTAACGGAGAAACTCGGCATGGTCTTTAAAGGACTCTCTTGGGTGGTCGTATTTGCGGAAACATTCGTTGGGGGCATCGTCCGTATGGGCAATGGTTTTTCCGGTCCAGTTATTGTGGCATTTGATGCCAAAGTGGTTGTTGGCTTCCCTAGCCAACCGGCTTGTACCGTTCCCCGACTCGATACATGCTTGAGCCAAAGTGATGCTGGCGGGGATGCCATATTCCTGCATATTCTTTATTGCAA
>WRBG01000082.1 GCA_009784635.1 Bacteroidales bacterium
ATTACAACAAAGTCGGCCAAATAACCTTTTCTGAGGACGCCTTTGGTATGCTCCTCAAAATTTGCATAAGCGCCTCCCCAAGTGGAATAGTGGAGGGCCTCTGCTCTGGTCAGCCTCTGATTCTTATACCAGCCGCTTTCGGCGGTGAAATTTTTGGTTCCGGGTTCAAATTCGGCCTTGAATTTTTGGCCGTCCATTTCAATAACAGCCGGAGTCGGACCGGCCCTGCCCACAGTTCCCGTCCTGCTGACCCTCGTCACACCTGCATAGAGTCCATGATAGGGGTTGAGCAACTCGACTGTTGCGTCTGTTCCTTGAGCGATGACGCCCCCTCGGTCAATGACCTCGCGCCAAGCGTATGCGCCGAGTATCCTGTCGGGGCCGATGAGGTTTTCTGCGTTGGTCATATCGGATGTGGCGTGCGTGGTCTGCATAGAAAGCACCATGCCCAACTCCACGGACCGCTGAATATCGTTGATGCCGCTGTTGGTCATCACGCCGTCCACAAGGATGTCTTTAACGCCAAGGCTTGCAATCTGATAATGCTCAGGCCTCTGCCTGTCATCGGTGACAAGATGCTCTTTCCCTTCTGCAATCAGTTCATTTTTTATCTTCTCATAAAAGTCGTTGTACTTTCTGACGGCGGCATCGCCAATCACATGAACGCTTGTTTGCCAGCCGGCCAAGATGTTCCGGCGCAAAAAGTCGTCAATGGTTTCATCTGTCTCGTACCAAGTGCCTGTTGTGTGCTGATTGTTGGTGTATGGCGCGAGCATGGCAGCGTTTTGACCGCCAAAGGCTCCGTCAAGCAGCATTTTTGCCGCCCTTACCGTTAAACGATGACCGTGTTCATTGATTAAACGGCCGTTTGCATCTCCACGACCTTCATGTATCATTCTTTTCCTAAACTCTTGGTCTGACTTAGATGCTCCGCCGTGCGCAATTTCAAGATATATTCTGAGCTTCAGAGGGTCGGAAAAGTCTTGAAGTTTACCTTGATAAGCTTGGTCAAGCATGTCAAATGTACTGATGCCTACGCCTGCATCCATGATGGTGGTGATGCCATAAGAGAAGCATGCCTGTTGGGCCGCATAAATAGCAGCTCTGTTTTGAGCGGCAGTTGTTCCGGGAACGCTGACCATGCGTCTTGCGTTTCCTTGTAAAACGCCGATTGCCTTACCGGCCCTGCTGACAAGAGTAACCACGTCTCCGGAGGGGTCGGGATAATCGGGCGGATTATCCCAATTGATGCGTCCCAAGGCTACCAAAATCCGCTGATTCGCGTTCCGGTTTGCCGCCGGTACCGCAAGGGCAGCGGCCAATGCGCGGGAGTTCCCTAACTCCAAGGCTTTGGTATTGTACCAAGCCGAATGGCCCGAAGTGTTTGTCAATGCAACAGGGTAGCCGCGAGATACCGCGTCAAGCTCCCACCTTGTGGGCCAGTTGGAAACACCGTCCGGATGCGGGTTGCTATCCCAGTCTCCCCCAATGCCATTCGCCCATCCCTGCGATACAATCCAAGTATCGTTTGGATTGGCTCCTTGCGCGTGCAACTTGTCTGCCTCAGCCTTAATGGCGTTGATGATAGCGCCTTTAGGTTTATAGAATATGTCTATTCGATTGGAGCGTACGCCTTCGCCAAGGTAGTGCATATGGCTTTCTATCATACCGGGTATTACGGTCGCGCCTTTTAGGTCAATCCACACAGCATGAGGCCCCGGGGCTTCAGCAGTTCCGATGGGAGCCGCAAGGCCCGCGCCGGCTATCCAATCCGCCAAATCTCTTTCTTTATTTGCAACACATTCAATAAACTGACATTTTGTTACCATCGCCCAAGCTTTTAGGTATGAGTTGATGGTTCCGCCTGCTCCCGTAATGGCGCCGGGTGAGTCGTAATAATCAAAGTCATCCGGATTTGCCTCGGTATAGAACTTACCGTTGTACCATACATAATACTTATCGGGGTCAAACGATTCCTGTTTTGAGAGCGCTGCTTGCGGATTGAACTCCCCACCCCAAATTTTGCGTTCTGCAAGTGTTTTATTGTTTCTGTCACACGCAAGTATGCCCAGTATACACACAAGGCAAAGCGGAAAAACAATGCATAATAATCTTTTCATTTTTTAGCTCCTTTAATAGTTAACTTGAATTTCAGAAAGGACAAACTTACGAAATTTTTCTGTTATGTGAACGATTTACAATCTGCAAAGTCTGGCCAAAGCCGAAGCCAGTTCCTCTCCGAATAAATCTCGCCCTACAATATCTCCGTTCTTATCAATAAGAAAGTTTGCGGGCAATTGGCTTACTGCATAGGTGGCAACCGCTCCGGACCCCAATCCATACCCGTCACATACGCTGACCCAAGGCAGTTGTTGTTCCGTTATCGTACGCGCCCAAGCTGCTTTGTCCGTATCTAAGGCCACTTGGTATATTTCCAACACAGGCGCATACCTCCTGTACAGCTCCAGTAAATCTTGATTGGCCATCCGCTGACGGGGGTCTTGAGAGAGCCAAAAAGAGAGCAAAATCACTTTGCCTTTTAAAAGGGACAAAGCCACAGGCTCTGCTTGAATGTTGGGCAGGGAAATATCCGGAAAACCCAATTCCTTAGCGTTTAACAAATGGTCGTTTAATTCCATTTGCTTGCGTTTAAATTCTGCCTGCTCCCGTAAAGCCGCCACATAAGGCGACCTTGGATAAAACTGCCGCAGAGAATCATATACATGCTGGAAAAAAATAGCATCCTTAAAATCGGCAAACACCGGAAGTTCGTCCGAAAACTGCTGAAACAGCACCTGTACCGAGGCCATGGAGCGAGGACGGTTAAAGATAAACCGGATGGCCCCCTGTTTTTGTTTGACATAAACGTCTCCCAACGCATAATTAAGGGCAACCGCCTCTGCCGACCCGGGATTTGAAGACAGGAAATGCTGCATCAAAGAATCGTAGCGATGCTGAGATAGCTTCATGGCCGCTTCGGCTTCGTGGAGGTATGCCGTTTCTGCCGACCCTTTCACCTCTACGTGGCCCGTTGTTTGGTCTATGGCTACCGACACCCTGTCGCCCGCAAGCAACAACAAAGAACTCAATGGCTTTTCGTCCTGCACAATATAATAAAACTCCGGAAAACCTTTTTTGGCCGGAAGACTAAAAGAAAAATTTCCCTTACGGTCCGTAAACACAGAATCTACCGTTACCAAATGCGAAAGATTTAAACGTCTAACTTCCAGCTTGGTATCCGGAATATAGTTCCCCTCTACCTTTACTTTTGAGGCCGGATTACAGGCGGCGGTCAGCAACAATACCATGCAGGCTAATACAACTACATTTTTCTTCATGCGTCTATGGATTTAATGCCTGTGCTATTTGCAGAGCGAGCTTTTGGAATGTATCGGAAGCAATAGAGCATCTGGGCTTAGAAAAGTCCAAATCGCGTTCATGGGTCAAGGGTATTAAATGAATGTGGGCATGAGGTACTTCCATGCCCAAAACCGCCACGCCTACCCGTTTGCAGGGAACCACCTGTCGTATGGCTATGGCAATCCTGTGGGCAAACATAAAGAGCGCTCCGGATTCTTCTTCTGACAAGTCGAATATATAATCCACTTCCCTCTTGGGAATCACCAAAGTGTGGCCGGGTTGAATCGGATTAATATCCAAAAAGGCATAAAAACGGTCGTCTTCGGCTATTTTGTAGGAAGGTATCTCCCCTGCCACGATTTTGCTAAAGATAGAAGGCATATTACTTTGATATATTGAGGATTTCAAATTTTAAAAGACCGGAAGGAACCTTGACTTCCACCACATCTCCTTTTTGCTTCCCGATTAATGCCTTTCCAATAGGCGTGGCCGCCGCCAATTTACCCTCTTTAAGATTGGCTTCGCTTTCGCTCACTAAAGTGTATTCCATTTCTGTCTGATTATTCAGATTTTTAATTTTTACCTTATTGAGCATTTGCACGTGGGTCGTATTGATTTTGGATTCGTCAATGATGCGGGCAGTGGCTATTATATCCTCCATTTTGGCAATTTTCATCTCCAAAATACCTTGAGCTTCCTTGGCCGCATCATACTCCGCGTTCTCCGAAAGGTCGCCCTTATCCCGCGCCTCCGCAATCTGACGAGAGATTACAGGACGCTCTGCAATTAGCTGATTTAATTCGACTTTGAGCTTTTCTAACCCCTCCGCCGACACATAATGTATTTTTGACATAATCAATGATTTTAAAGCGAAAAAGAATTCCGCAGCACGGAACTCTTTCTTTCTGCAAAGATAATACTTTTATTTTACAATTCAACCATTCCTACAAAATATTTTTTGAAACGCCGGAAAATTTTCCAAAATAAAGGCGCCTTGTTTTTTATTCATATTTGGTAAAAAAGAGCACATAATGATTATTCGAAATATCGGTCGAAATATATAAATGGTTATTTACAATACCCCTAGGGATTATCTTACTTACATGCCTCTTTATTTTGGGGTCACCCATATGATGCCAAACGGGTATATAATGCAAAACTTGACCCCAGGGATCTTCGATTTCTGCCCATATAATCGGCGAATCTGTTATTATTCCGGAATTATTTCCCATTATAATTCGCTCCATGGTGATGTGCATATAGCTACCTTGTTTATCTATACTTGTTATTAATATGTTCTCCTCCACCACTGATGAAAGTTGAAGTTTCCACTTTCCCTGCATTTGTTCCTGTATGACCGGCAAAGGTTGTAAGAATAGATGAGGTATATCGTTCAAAAGAATCTTAGGTTGACGGGGATGGACTGTTACGGCATATTTTTGCTGCGAACCGTCTTGGGCAGTTACGGTGTAGGTTGTAGCAACATTGCCGGAGAAACTCTGTACAGCGCCCGATTCAGGGAATATGGTGGCTTTGTCCGAGACAGTAATATCGGGACTTAGATGCCCGGTCAGGATTATTGAGGGCAGAAAAACTTTAATTGTGCCCATATCACCGGCAGAAACTTCGGAAATTTCTCCTTCCGCTCCAAGAATTTGGAAAGAAAGGATTTCCTTTTCGGAACTTAACTTGTTCTTTGTGCAGGAGAAAATCCCCGTCACAAAAAGTAAGACTGTCATTAATTTTAAAATACGCAGACCCATAGTATTGATTTTTAGGGTATACCCCACCAAGTATGGCAAAGATAATACTTTTATTTTACAATTCAACCATTCCTACAAAATATTTTTTGAAACGCCGGAAAATTTTCCAAAATAAAGGCGCCTTATTTTTTATTCATATTTAGTAAAATATAGATTATAACCATCCGCGCTAAAGTCCGGAGAAAATAAGTAACTATCTTTAATACTCCTAGGGATTACCTCATGTACATATAATTGCGTAAGCATAAGTGGTACATATGTGGAGTCGAGCTTTATTAGAAATGTAGAAGGAAAAGGTATATAGTGCGCATCATGGGTTCTCTCCCAAAAATTTTCACTTTTTGCCCATACAATAGGCAAATCCATCATAATTCCCGTATTATCTCCCCATATGATGCGTTCCTTGGTTATATGCATGTAGTTGCCATTTTTATCTACTGATATTTGGCCTGCGATTCCCCCGTAGACATATTGAAGCTTCCACTTTCCCTGCATTTGTTCCTGTATGACCGACAAAGGTTGGAGATATAGGTCAAGTATATCGTTCAAGGGAATCTTAGGTTGACGAGCATGGACTGTTACGTCATATCTTTGCCGCGAACCGTCTTCGGCAATTACGGTATAAGGTTTAGCAATGCCGGCGTAGAAATAACTATAATCTGCAGATATTTCGTTGGGGTATATGGTGGCTTTGTCCGACACAGTAACTTTGGGTTTTAGGAGCGAAAAACCGATTGCGGAAGGCAGGGAAAGTTCAACCGTGCCCACACCACCGGCAGAAACTTCAGAAATTTCTCCTTCTACTCCATAAATGTTGAAAGAAAGGATTTCCTTTTCTGAACTTAGCTTGTTCTTTGTGCAGGAAAAAATCCCCGTCACAAAAAGTAAGACTGTCATTAATTTTAAAATACGCAGACCCATCGTATTGGTTTTTTTATGTATTCCATTTCGGACTCATCACTTCGGAGAATAAAATCGCATTCCGAGGCGTGAAATCAGCAAGCAATGGTTCTTCTTCCTCTACCTCCGCAACGGGTTCGGGAGCCATAATGGGGGCCGCTCTACGGCCGCCCTCCTCTTGGGGTTTCAACATCCGGAACAGGGACACCGGTTCCGGTCCTTCTACTTCCTCAAAGTCGGTGTCCATCGTATACGTACCTGTTTGTGAACGCATACGCTGTTCTTGAGCCTTTCTCCTTTTGTTCATGCTGTTTATCCATTGAAACAGTCCAATGGCGACCACAGCAATAATGGTAATAATCGAGTCGTTCATATTTGATTTATTTTATCTTTATCTGCCTTTAACTGTTCTTTGAGCGCCTCCATAGAGCTAAATCCCCGCTCTCCCCTTAGCCGGTACAATGGACATACGGTCAAGGGCAATCCATATATATCCTCATCAAAATCAAAGATATTTGTTTCTATGGTACGGCCTTGGGCGTGTTTTACGGTGGGACGAAATCCGATATTCATCATACCCCGATACCGTCTGCCCATCTGCTCGACCTCGACCGCATACACCCCATCTGCCGGAAGCTGCTTGAGCGGCTCATAAAGCTGTAAATTGGCCGTAGGAAACCCTATGGTGCGCCCTAAGCGGTTTCCTTCTACCACTACTCCTTTGAGTTCATAAGGATAACCCAACCACCTGTTTGCCTGTTCCATAGCTCCGGATTGGATGGCTTCGCGTATTTTGGTGGAACTCACTACTTTCTCGTCACAAAGCGTTTGGCCCACACGGGTCAAACCTAAGCCTGTTTCTTGAGCCACCGTTTCTAAGTACGCATACGTTTGATGGGGGTCGTGGCCTATCCGGTGGTTATAACCCACAACCAAGTGACTGACTCCGTATTGAGCTTGAAGGCAATCGGCAAAAAAAGCCTTGGCGCTCATCAAGGAAAGTTCCCGGGTAAAGGAGAGTACGTGTACCTGACTGATTCCCAAGTCGAACATCAGTTCTTTTTTTTCATCCAAAGCATTCAGTAAGCGAAACTTGTGCGCGTCGCTCTGCAATACGGTTCTGGGATGAGGCCAAAAAGTAATGACCACAGCCCGGCATCCTTGCTCCTCTGCCAATCTGCACAAAGCGGAGAGAACAGCCCGATGCCCCAAATGCACCCCGTCAAAAAAACCTGTAGCCGCTATAACCATTTTACTAAAACAAAATCTTGTCTATGAGCTAATTTTTTATTTTTTGCATACATCCGTCCGGCAGCGTAAAAAATACCCGCGCTGTCGGGAATCAATACACAGCGATAAGTGGCAACGCCTTGATTATAGTCGTGCAACTTAAATTCGACCTTGGCCGCGATTTTAAAGTCCCCGTTTTTTTCTTCTTCGGCTATGACCATTTCCACGCCCACATCGTCCGGCTGCAAATCGCTTATATGAAAAACAGCTTCCGCCTCATATGGCTTTCCCAACAATAATTCATGGTTGACCATATCGGGACGTTTAAAATCAATCATTTCGATATTAGACCATTCCCTGCTCATGTTTTTTTTCCAGTGCGCCATCTCTCGAGCCAACCCGTAGTCATGGGCCATCATGTCGTGATACCTGTTGTGTAAAGGAGTATAAAAGCGCTGTTCGTAATCGGCGAGCATCCGGTGGGTGGTAAAGTGAACCGCCACCTTGGCAATGGTATTCTTGATGACTTGTATCCAATCAGCCGGCAGTCTTTTTTTATTGACCGTATAGAACAATGGAACAATCTGGTCTTGGAACATATTGTAAATGGTCTCGGCGTCCATTTCATCTTGAAACTCTTGATTTTCATAAGTACGCTCCATAGGCAGCGCCCATCCGGCGTTGGGCTGATAGCCTTCTACCCACCAGCCGTCCAATACGCTAAAGTGCATGACCCCGTTCATCACCGCCTTTTCTCCGCTGGTTCCGGATGCTTCCAAAGGACGGGTCGGAGTATTCATCCAAATATCAACGCCCTGTACCATCAGTTTGGCCAAATTCATGTCGTAATTATCCAAGAACAGAATCTTTCCCAAAAACTGCGGCAGGCGAGACACTTCTATGATGTGCTTGATTAAATCCTGTCCGGCCTTGTCGGCGGGATGGGCTTTGCCGGCAAAAAGGAATTGCACCGGTTGTTTGGGGTTATTGATGATTTGGCTCAGACGGTCTATATTTTTGAAAAGCAGATGCGCCCGTTTG
>WRBG01000083.1 GCA_009784635.1 Bacteroidales bacterium
CTTACATGCTTACTCTTTAATCCGGTCAAAGCCTTTGCCGTAGACGCCTGTTACGTTGGCCACCGACAAAAAGGCGTCCTTGTCTTCTTCCTTTACAATCCGGTAGGCTATGCCGGCCTCCGAACGCCGGACAATCACCATCACTACCTTGCTCTCCTTTTTAGTAAACCAGCCTTGACCGGAAATCAACGTAACCCCTCTGTTCATCTCTTTGGTTAAGCGGTCGGCAATCTGCTGGTAGTTTTTAGAGAAAATGAGTATTTGCAGAGATTGTTTGGTGCCGGCAATCATCAAATCAATCATATAGCCTGTTACCCCAATCAAAATAAAACCGTACAGCACAGTGGCCAATCGCAAGCCAAGGTTGGTTTCTTCTGAGGTAAAGAACGAACAGGAAATGATTACCACGTCTATGGCCAAGATTAATCGCCCCGGAGAAATATTTCTATATTTACTGATAATCAGTGCAATAATATCTGTCCCTCCTGTGCTTCCGCCTTGAGAAAAGGTGATGCCGATACCGGCGCCGCCCATGACTCCGCCAATCAGCGCAGCCAATAATTTGCCGTTTTCTATGGCCAATTCATGAATCAAATCCGCCGGAATCCACTGGGGAAGAAGCTGGAAACAAAGCGCGGCTACTACAATCGCATATACGGTCTTTATGCCAAACCCTCTGCCCAATATCTTCAACGCAATCAGCAAAAGGACGGCATTGACCATAAAAAAGGTGTAACTTACGGGAAAGCCCGTAGCGTAATAAATCAATACCCCTACCCCGCTGACGCCTCCGCCAACCAAATGGTTGGGAATCAAGAAAACGACCCATCCGCCGGTATACAGCAACAGTCCAAAAGTAATGAGCAGGTAGGACTTAATTTCTTTAAATATCTTCATATTAGCATACTACATTTACAATCCTCCCCGGCACCGCCACCACTTTTTTGACCAAGGCGCCGCCCAAGTATTTTTCCAGCTGGGAGTCGGCCAACACAGCCTGTTGAATCTCCTCTTGGGAAATCCCCAGCGGAAGTTCTTTCTTAAAACGCAACTTACCGTTCACCGATACGGGATACTCAAAAGTGCGCTCCACAGTATATTCCTCATTATACACCGGATAGCTTGCACGGGAAATACTTGGGGTACGACCCAGCAAATGCCACAACTCCTCGCTGATATGGGGGGCAAAAGGAGAGAGCAAAATCAAGAAAGGCTCCAAAATGGCCTGTTTCCTACATTTCAAATCCATCATCTCGTTTACAAAAATCATAAAAGCGCTCACGGAGGTATTAAAAGAAAACTGCTCTATGTCGGACTCTATCTTTTTGATTAACTTATGCAAAGCCTTTAATTCTTGAGCCGATGGAGTTTCTTGACTAAGTCCGAACTGTTCCTGAACAAAAAAGAGACGCCACACTTTTTTTAGGAATCGGTGTACGCCGTCGATTCCGTTGGTATCCCAAGGCTTGGCCTGTACCAAAGGGCCTAAGAACATCTCGTACATCCTCAAGGTATCGGCTCCGTAATCTGCGCAAATTTTATCGGGATTGACCACATTGTGCATGGATTTGCTCATTTTCTCTACCGCCCATCCGCAAATGTATTCCCCGTCTTCCAATATAAATTCGGCGGTGGCAAACTCCGGGCGCCAAGCCTTAAAGGCCTCTATATCCAAGCGGTCGTTGTGTACTATATGCACATCTACATGCAATTCGGTTGTTTCGTATTTATCTTTCAGATTCAGCGATACAAAGGTATTGGCGCCCGTCATCCGATATACAAAATTGGAGCGTCCTTGAATCATCCCTTGGTTTACCAATTGTTTAAAAGGCTCGTCTTCGCATACATATCCACGGTCAAACAAAAATTTGTTCCAAAATCGAGAATAAATCAAGTGGCCGGTGGCATGCTCGGCGCCGCCAATATACAGGTCTACGTCCCGCCAATAATCGTTGGCTTCGCGGCCCACTAAAGCGTTGGGGTTATGCGGGTCCATGTAACGCAGGTAATAGGCGCTGCTGCCGGCGAATCCCGGCATGGTGCTTTTTTCTATGGGATATCCTTGATGGTTCCAATCTTTGGCTCGGCCCAGCGGAGGCTCGCCCGTCTCTGTGGGAAGGTACTTATCTACTTCGGGCAGAACCAAAGGCAAGGCCTCTTGGGGCATCGGCATGGCCATACCTTCTTTGTAATAGATGGGGAAAGGCTCGCCCCAGTAACGCTGACGGCTAAAAATAGCGTCCCGCAAACGGTAATTCACCTTTCTTTGGCCGATTCCCAGACGCTCCACCTCGTCCATGGCCGCAGGAATCGCCTCCTTGACGCTCATGCCATTGAGAAAACCGGAATTGCACATCGTCCCTTCTTTGGCGTCAAAGCTCTCGCAGCTGACGTCGCAGCCTTCAATCAGAGGAACAATCGACAGGTTAAAATGTTTGGCAAACACATAGTCGCGGCTGTCGTGAGCCGGCACGCCCATGATGGCGCCGGTGCCGTAGCCGGCCAACACATATTCGCTGACCCAAACGGGAATCCACTCTTTTGTAAAGGGATTCAAGGCATGGCTTCCGCTGAATACTCCGGTTATCTTATGCGCTTCGGTCATCCGTTCCCTTTCGGTTTTCTTCTTGGCTTCAAGCAGGTAGGCCTCTACAGCCTCTTTTTGTGGAGGGGTAGTCAGTTTTTCTACCCATTCACTCTCCGGCGCCAGCACCATAAAAGTGGCCCCGAACACCGTATCGGCGCGGGTGGTAAAGATGCTCATATCATGGTCTTCACAACCGTTGCTGACCTTAAATATCATCTCGGCGCCCTCCGACCGGCCAATCCAATTGCGCTGCATCTCTTTGAGCGAATCGCTCCATTGCAGGGCCTCCAAACCATGCAACAATCGCTCGGAATAAGCCGACACCCTTAACTGCCACTGCTTCATCTTCCGTTGCTCCACCGGATGCCCGCCTCGCTCCGAAAAACCGTCTTTGACCTCGTCATTGGCCAACACCGTCCCCAAAGCCGGACACCAATTCACCGACGTTTCGCCAATATAGGCTATCCGGTAGTTCATCAACACTTCCTGTTTTTCCAGCTCCGTCATGGCTTTCCAATCCGCGGCGCTAAAGTCGAGCTTTTCCGTGCAGGCCGCGTTCAATCCGCCCACACCCTGCCGAACAAACACCTCCTCCAATTCGGAAATCGGACGGGCCTGCTGCTCATCGTAGCAATAATAGCTGTGAAACATCTCTAAGAAAGCCCATTGCGTCCATTTATAATAGTCCGGATTACAAGTCCGTACCTCTCGATTCCAATCGTAGGAAAACCCGATTTTATCCATTTGCTCCCGATACCGCTCAATATTCTTTTGGGTAGTCAAGGCCGGATGCTGCCCCGTTTGGATGGCATACTGCTCCGCAGGTAGGCCAAAGGCGTCGTAACCCATGGGATGCAATACATTAAAACCTTTTAGCCGCTTATAACGACTATAAATATCGCTGGCAATGTAGCCCAACGGATGCCCCACGTGCAAGCCCGCACCCGAAGGGTAAGGAAACATGTCCAATACGTAAAACTTGGGAAGGGAAGTATCTGTATCTACTTTAAATATCTTGTTTTCTGCCCAATAACGCTGCCAGCGCTGTTCTATCTCTGCAAAATTGTATTCCATAAATAACGTTTTTTGAGGAGGCAAAGGTACGCAATTTTTAGCTACACAGGTTTCTCGCGTGCCTTTTTAGACTTGTAATATTCTAGCAAAAAATCATACACAACAGCCTCATGCATACGTTGTTTGCTGCGGAACCAGCGATTCATCATCGTATGGGTATAGCTCGATAACAGGGCGTTGAACTTTTCGCCTTTTTCTATATGCTCTATGATTTGACCGGCAATCGGCTTTTGCATGTCTGACCTTGCGTCCAATATGCGGTAGATACTTTGATACTTCTCGTCTGTTGCCTCCAACAACGCCTCCACCGCTGTGGAAAAACAGTCAACATTGCGTATTACTCGCTCACAGGGATGGACAATCATTAAGAACGGGGGCTGAATCGCAAACCAGCCTAAAGCCGACGACGACGGAACGGAAGTAGGGAAAGTCATAGTTACGACAAGACACACGCAGGTACCTCAAGTAACTGTTTTGGGCGCCGCCACGACTTACACGGTACATTCCCGTCTCGGGTCCCCGTGGATTGGTTTGCGGCGTGGATGGGTAGGCGCCATACCAGTCCTGGCACCATTCCCAAACATTGCCGCTCATATCGTAAACACCCAACTCATTGGGCCTTTTCAAACCCCAGGGATAGGTTGTGAAGTTACTGTTACTAATATACCACGCCACCTCGTCCGGATTGTCGCTGCCGCTGAATAGGTAGCCCATACTTTTGTTTCCCCCGCGGGCCGCATACTCCCATTCTGCCTCGGTGGGTAAACGATACCCTTTACCGGTAGTCACGTTCAACTTATAGATAAAACCATCCTCGTAATATCTTATTCCACTCAATTCCACATAACTGCCCGAAAGGCCTACAATATCATTCCAACTCACATTTTCGACAGGAAGATTAGGGCCGGGGCGGAAAGAAGGATTATTGCCCATGAGGGCTATCCACTGTGCCTGAATTACTTGATATTTTGCCATATAAAAACTGTTCAATGTTACTTGATGGGGCGGAAGTTCATCCGGGAAATAATTTGGGTTCGTACCGCCCATTAAAAAGCTGCCGCCTTCTATAAACGCCATTTCGAAGTCGGGGAAGGTTATGCTAATGATTTTGCTTGAGCTTACTCCGCTGCCGTCTGCTGCCGTGGCGAATATGGTGGCCATACCTGCGCGAATACCCGTAACCACACCCATATCGTCAACAATGGCCATGTCTGTGTTAAAACTGCTCCATATTACGTCCTTGTTGGTGGCGTTGTCGGGTGTGACGGTGGCCGTAAGGCTTATTATTTTTCCTGCCTCTATCGACACTTCCGAGGGATGGATGGTGATGCCCGTTACCATTACATTGGTCTCCAGTTGGGGGATCATAAGGGATTTTTCTACATAGTGAGAACCGTTGCGGTTGATGGCCCTTAACGCCACTGTGTGCGTTCCCGATGAAGTAAAGGTATAGGAGATATCTTGACTTGTTGCTATTTGTACTCCGTTTACCGTCCAGGAGTAAGTGGTTGACAATCCGCCGGTATTTGTGGCATTGGTAAACATTACCAAACATGGGGGCGCTGCCGCCTGTCCATCTGCAGTTCGGTAGCTCATGGTAAAATCGGCCCAAGGTTCAATATCCCCCAAATGACCATCCCCGCAACTGTGAAATACAGCGGTTGCCATGCCCGAAAAGAGCAGGAGTCCAAACATTTTTTCATATAGATACTGCTTACTCACAGGGATGGACAGTCATTGAGAACGGGGGCCGAATCGCAAACCAGCCTAAAGCCCAGATTTTGGTAAAGGTAGTGTGGCGGGGCATAGTTGCGGTATGACACGCGCGCATGCGCGGTGGAGGCGTTCCACCCGCCACCCCGTATCACCCGATTGGAGCCCGATAAAGGCCCCAGCGGATTGATTTGTGGATCAGATGAATATATGCCATACCAGTCCTGGCACCATTCTGCAACATTGCCGCTCATATCGTGAATACCCAGTTCGTTGGCCTGTCTTAAACCCACAGGTTGAGTGCCAAAGCTATACAGCCGGGCCACATCGTTCCATATGTTACTCCCGCTGTACTTGTAGCCCCTGCTTTGCTTGCCGCCACGCGCCGCATACTCCCACTCTGCCTCGGTGGGTAAACGATATTCCTTACCGGTAGCCATATTTAGCTTATAGATGAAACCATCTTCATAATACCTTGTTCCATTCAACTCCATATAGCTACCCGCAATGCCCACAATATTGTTCCAACTTACCAGTTCAACAGGTAAATCGGCACCCGAGAACCCAGAAGGATTAGCGCCCATAATCACCAACCACTGCATCTGCGTTACCTCGTATTTTCCCATGTAAAAATCGCCTAATGTAACTTGATGGGGCGGAAGTTCTTCAGGGAAGGGTTCGTCGTCCGTACCACCCATTGTAAATGTCCCGCCTTCCACAAATACCATTCCAGGGTCGGGGAAGGTTACGCTCACGTTTATGCTTGAATTTACCCCGCTGCCGTCTGCTGCCGTGGCGTATATGGTGGTCGCACCCACGCGGATGCCCCTAACGACACCCATATTGTCAACAGTGGCCATGTCTGTGTCAAAACTGCTCCATATTATGCCCTTATTGGTGGCATTGTCGGGCGTAACGGTGGCCGTAAGGTATAAAATTTTGCCTGCCTCTACCGACGCTTCCCCGGAGGGGTTGATGATGACACCCGTTACCATTACATCGGTCTCCGCTCGGGGAATCGTAAGGGATTTTTCCACATGATGAGAACCGTTGCGGTTGGTGGCCCTTAACGCCACCGTATGCGTTCCCGATGAAGTAAAGGTATAGGAGGCATCTTGACTTGTTGCTATTTGCGTCCCGTTTACCGTCCATGAGTAAGTGGTTGACAATCCGCCGGTATTTGTAGCGTTGGTAAACATTACCGGACAGGGAGGCGCTGCCGCCTGCCCGTCTACAGTTTGGTAGCTTATGGTAAAGTCGGCCCGAGGTTCAATATCTCCCAAATTACCACCCCCGCAACTGTGAAATACAGCGGCTGCCATGCCCGAAAAGAGCAGGGGTCTAAACATTTTTTTACAAAGATAACGCTTGTTCATAAGTGTAGTTATTAAAAATTGAACCCAACACGCAAGCCTGCGTATCCGCTGTTAAAACCTCTATACTGGTCACTAAATGTTCCCTCAAGGTATTGGGTGTTATACACAAGGCCAATCGCCAGGGTTTTGGTAAGATGCAGGCCCACCTCCAGTTCATACGCAAAGCCCGAATCGTCCAAGGTAAACAGCTTGCCATAACCAGCCCCGAGGGCAGCATATCCTTTTATGTTTTGCGTAAAATCCGGCGAATAACCCCTTACGCCGACCATGGTCTGAAGCAAATATCCGCCCAAGATTCCTTGAAGTCTGAGGTTAACCATGTCCAAACCAACATGAGGGGAAAGATGATGGGTCCAACGAAAACCTGCCTCTCCCAAAGTTCCCAATTGATACCTTCCCCAATGACTGTTTTTCATATTTCGGACACCGACCCCCAAATCTAATCTCAATACATTTTTTTTGTAGTAGCTGTACCTATTATCAAGCATTTGATTGTCTGCAAGATAATCAAAAAGGGCCACCACATCAGTAGGTGTCTTTAGGTTGAGTTTATTATTTCTGACATAGTCCCGAATCATCGCCTTATGGTTGTTGCCAAACATTTTTTCAAAATTTGCCCGGTTTCCGCCAATAAACATAGACCGGTCCGACCGTAGATAAATCGTTGTGTGCATCACAATACTCAGCCTGTCTCCCCCTGCGCTTGCCCGCTCTCTGATCGCCTCCAAATCTGCTCGAATATTGGGATCCATGGAACTTGACATGAGTACTGACCCGTAAGCGCCTCCCGACTGATTCATTTCAATGGCAATCATGCGACGCATGAGCAAGGCCTTATTGCCGGAATAGGCCAATACCTCTGCATAACCGGTTTGAAAATAGACAAATTCACGGTTTTCAAACGTAATTTTTAACACTTTAGCCGGATCATAAGGGAGGGGCCTCATAATGCCGATAGAATCTATGTAAAGCATGTCCTCCCTAAGCATATCGTAGTTCATCTGGGCTGAGACGGTGGCGCCGTCCCGTAAAACCACGGTCCCGACTCTAAATTCCGGGAACACGTACCGGCTACGGGGCGTTGATGTATTGATATCCTCACCCGGACCGAGTTGCAAGCTAAACCGATCCTGGGCAAACAGCGTAAGCGAAAAGCTAAAAATAAGTGCGAGGGATAGAGAAAATCTCATCTTAGTTCTTGTAATTATTGGCGAAGTAATTGAAAAGCACTATCAAATCAGTCGTTTTTAGGTTAATGTTATAAATAAGGATGCAAAAAATGTGCCCTAAATAGTATGGTGCTTGTTTCTGGCACTTCTGTATTTGTAATATTTTAGCAAAAAGTCATATACCACAGCCTCGTGCATACGTTGTTTGCTGCGGAACCAGCGGTTCATCATCATGTGGGTGTAGCTCGATAACAGGGCATTGAGCTTTTCGCCTTTTTCTACATGCTCCATGATTTGACCGGCAATCGGC
>WRBG01000084.1 GCA_009784635.1 Bacteroidales bacterium
AACGAATAAACAACTCCAAGTTTGACATGTCCGGTTTTTGGGGGCAAGGTACAAAAAAATTGAATATCGACGTCGTCCCATCCGGCTGATGCCACGCGCCGAATCAAAAAAACGCCACAAAACACCACATTCAGCACGACTCAAAACCCAACGGTGCAGTAGGGGCGACCCTTAACAACTGATATGTAGACAGAATGAACTGGAAAGAATTTCTTTCTAGTTCAATTTGCGCACGAACCACGATTATTCCTCTTTGAGTTGCAGCTGCTGTCTGTAAATCGCACGCTTCTTAGTCTCGCGTTGGATTATTGATTTTTTTGTAAACGACTGCCGCGCACGCAATTCACGCACAATGCCGGTCTTTTCAAACTTCCGTTTAAACTTCTTTAGGGCCCTTTCTAAATTTTCGCCCTCTTTAATGGGTACTATAATCATACAGCTAACACCTCCTTTTAATTTTAGGCCGCAAAAGTATATTTTTTTATCTTTACGCCAAAATTTTTTCAAAACCAACGCTATGACCAAAGAAGAGATATGGGCCGATATTCGGCAGGGTATTCCCGAAGAACTCCCGCAAATAACTCAGTATGACGCTCAAATCAATCATGCTCCCCGCAGAAAAGATATCCTCACTCCGGAGGAAAAAAAATTAGCACTCAAGAACGCACTGCGCTACTTTCCCGCTCATTTACATCCGGCATTGGCGCCCGAATTTGCCCAAGAGCTAAAGCAATACGGACGTATCTACATGCACCGATACCGCCCCTCCTACCCCATTTACGCCCGCTCCATCTACGATTATCCGCACAACTCCTTGCAGGCTGCCGCAATTATGCTCATGCTAAACAACAACCTTGACCATGCGGTGGCCCAGCACCCCCACGAACTCATCACCTACGGAGGCAACGGCGCCGTATTTCAAAACTGGGCTCAGTATCGCCTTACCATGAAGTACCTTTCGGAAATGACCGACGAACAAACGCTGGTACTCTACTCCGGCCACCCGCTGGGACTCTTTCCGTCTCACCAAGAGGCGCCGCGGGTGGTTGTCACCAACGGCATGGTGATACCCAACTATTCATCGCAGGACGATTGGGAGCGGATGAACGCCTTGGGCGTATCGCAATACGGCCAAATGACCGCCGGCTCTTTTATGTATATTGGGCCGCAGGGCATTGTACACGGCACCACCATTACCCTGCTGAACGCAGCCCGAATGTATCCCGCACCTCAGTCCAACATCCGCAAGTCCAAGCTATTTGTATCGTCCGGCTTAGGAGGAATGTCCGGCGCACAGCCCAAAGCCGCCGTGATTGCCGGCTTGGTAGGCGTGGTGGCAGAGGTCAACCCCAAGGCCATAGCCACACGCCATGCCCAAGGCTGGGTAGATGAGGTGTATACCTCCTTAGATTTGCTGACGGAACGCATCAAGACGGCTACCACAGCCGGCGAATCGGTCTCTTTGGCTTATCAAGGCAATGTGGTAGACCTTTGGGAACGATTAGCTCAAGAAGAAATTCCGGTTGATTTGGGTTCCGACCAAACATCGCTGCACAATCCTTGGGCAGGCGGATATTATCCTGCGGGCTACAGCTTGGAGGAGTCCAACCGCATGATGGCAGAAGAACCCCAAGCATTTAAAGCTGCCGTACAGGAATCGTTGCGCCGCCACGTGGCCGCCATTAATAAACTGTCCGCCGCCGGTATGTATTTTTTTGACTACGGGAACGCCTTTTTGTTGGAGTCAAGTCGGGCCGGAGCCGATGTTTGCCTGCCTTCGGGCGATTTTAAATATTCGTCTTATGTACAAGATATTATGGGGCCTCTCTTTTTTGATTACGGATTCGGGCCTTTTCGCTGGGTATGCACCTCGTCCAAGCCGGACGATTTGCTGACGACCGACAGGATTGCCCTTGAAACCATGGAAGATATTATGGCCGCCGCCCCTCCCGAAATTGTGCCCCAAATGCAGGACAACATCCTTTGGATACGCGAAGCCGGCAAGAACAAGTTAGTAGTCGGCTCTCAAGCCCGCATCCTCTACGCAGACGCCGAGGGGCGCATCCAAATCGCCTTAGCCATGAACAAAGCTATTCGCGAAGGACGTATTTCGGCCCCTGTGGTGCTGGGACGCGACCACCACGACGTATCGGGCACCGACTCGCCCTATCGCGAGACCTCCAACATCTACGACGGCTCCCGTTTTTGCGCCGATATGGCTGTGCATAATGTTATTGGAGACGCTTTCCGCGGCGCCACTTGGGTGTCGCTGCACAACGGCGGAGGCGTGGGCTGGGGAGAGGTCGTCAACGGAGGATTCGGCATGGTGATTGACGGCAGCCAAGAGGCCGACCGGCGCATCCGCCAAATGCTTCATTGGGACGTACACAACGGCATTGCCCGCCGCGCTTGGGCGCGCAACCCGGGCGCCCGCTTTGCTATTGAGCGCGAAATGGCCTGCACGCCCAAACTCAAGGTTACATTGCCCCACATTACCTCCGAAGCCGTAGTGGACGAGGCGTTACATGCAGCATTTTATTTTAATCATATCTAAAATATCTTCTATCTTTGCAGAAAATTTTAATCGTATTTAAAATACAAATGATATGAAAATGCCTGCACAAATCTATGACCGGGAAGTTTACATAAGGAGGATAGAGCCTTTCATTCGCAAGTCTATCGTCAAGGTATTAACCGGTCATCGTCGGGTGGGGAAGAGCTACATCCTCTATCAGATTATTGCAAAAGTTCGTAAAGAAGAAAAAAATGCAAATATCATTTACATCAACAAAGAAGACATTGCATTTGATGCAATTCGGGATTATAAACAGTTGAATGATTATGTAGCGTTGCGCCTACAGACAAACGCCATGAATTTTATTTTTATTGATGAAATTCAATTAATCAGTGATTTTCATATAGCTGTCAAATCTTGGGCGCTGGACCAAAATAACGACATCTTTATTACCGGCAGCAATTCCGACATGCTGTCTTCGGACTTGGCCAATGAATTAGGCGGCAGGTACGTCGAATTTCAAATTTTCAGTTTGTCGTATTTGGAATTTCTTCATTTTCACAAACTCTCCAACAACGACCTATCTCTTGAAAAATACGCTCATTATGGGGGACTTCCTTATCTGATTCATTTGCCGATGGAGGATGAAGTGATTAAAGAATATTTAAACAGCATTTATTCGACCCTCGTCCTTAAAGATGTGATTAGAAGGAAGAAAATCCGAAATACCGTTTTTCTTGAGCAGTTGGTCAGTTTTCTTGCAGGAAATGTCGGTAATCTTTTTTCCTCAAAAAGCATAAGCGATTATCTGAAAAACATGAAAACAGAAATTTCTACTAATCAAGTAATTGAATACATACATGCGCTTACGGACGCTTTTATTGTACACAAGGTTGGTCGGTACGATATTGCAGGCAAGCGTTTGTTTGAACGGGGCGAAAAATATTATTTTGAGAATATGGGCATCCGTAATGTCATCGCCGGCTACAAACCGCAGGACAGGGCGCGGCGCATGGAAAATATGGTTTATAACCACCTTTCATTTTGTGGTTACGACATTAAGGTGGGCGCCCTCGCAACCGGAGAGATTGATTTTGTTTGTACTCGGAACGGCGAAACGCTTTATGTACAGGTTGCCGTTGAACTGTTGATGCAGGAAACTATGGAGCGGGAATTTGGCAATCTTTTAAAAATTAAAGATAACTATCCCAAGATTTTGGTTTCGGGAGAACAATCGTTTGAAAATACATACGACGGTATCGAACATGTTTATATTCGAGATTTCCTTTCGGCTATGCCTTCCAATTCTATTTTACAATTTAATAATCAAGCACTCAAGATATGATACGACTCACTCTTGTTTTTCTGCTTTTGGCGCTTGGGCTAAACGCCCAAATCGAAACTCCGCACCAGCGCCTTTCCCGTACGCTCCACCATCTTGCCTCGGAACACATGCAGGGGCGATTTCCGGGCACCCGGCAAGACACGCTGGCCGCGGAATACATCAGAAACACCCTGCTGGAATACGGCTATCATCCCCTTGCCAACGAGGGACTCCAGTCCTTTTATACAGCATTAGTCCGCGCCCAATCCTCCGAACAAGTCCCTACTTTTAACGTGGTAATGAGCCTGTACGGCCCTGTGGACTCGCTTGCGGAAAGCATTGTAATAGGCGCCCACTACGACCATTTGGGCATGGGCGGACAGGGATCGGGCAGTAAAAAGCCCAACGAACATACAGTTCATTACGGAGCCGACGACAATGCTTCGGGGGTGGCCGGCGTGATGGAAGTAGCCCGTATGCTCGCCGTCCATAAAAACGATTTTAGGCGAAACATTGTGGTGGCAGCCTTTGGCGCTGAAGAGCAAGGAATTGCTGGCGCTAAAGAGTTTGTGCGCAATCCCGTATCCGGAATCGGCAAGCCGGTAATCATGTTTAACCTCGATATGATAGGCCGTATGGACAGCACCGCGGTGCTGCATATTGGCGGAGTCGGCACCTTTGAGGGTGGAGACAACTTTATAGACTCCCTGCCCAATCCCCATAACTTTAGGCTGGCCCGCTCCAAAGACGGCTACGGCCCCTCCGACCACGCGGCTTTTTATGGCTCCGGAATACCGGTACTCTACTTCAACACCGGCGTACATACCGACTACCATTCCCCTACCGACCACGCCGACAAAATCAACATAGCGCAAATGTCCCAAATCTGCGACTACATCTTTACCGCCGTGTACCGGATGGCCATTGCCGACCAAGCTCCGACTTTCCGGAAAGTGGACAACGCCGAAGCGCCTCCCCGTCCCGCCGCTTTTAATGTGTCGCTTGGAATTATTCCCGACTTTTCGGCCATAGACTCCACCGGTCTGCGCGCAGATTTTGTTACGGACGGCCGACCGGCAGAAAAGGCCGGCATGAAAGCAGGCGATGTCATCAAGTACATAAACGGCAAAGAAGTGTTTAACGTATACGACTATATGGAGCGCTTAGGCGAACTTGAAGCAGGTGAGCTGGTAGAGGTCAAAGTGCTGCGCAACAATGAATTAATTACTTTGATGATTCAGTTATAGTTCCGTTATAGTTCATTTGTTTCGTAACTTGGCAAAAATATCCTATATTTGGGCATTGTTAACCATAGGCAGAACTCAACAACCTAAAAATATTTTTCTATGTATCGAAATGTAAAAAATCTCAGACCTTTTGTCTTCGCCTTTTTGCTGTCTTCCCTTTATTTGACAGGCTGCGAAGACGTTGATTGCTGTATGCCGGGCGTGATTTCGGCAAGTCCTTCTACTGTCACCCTTGTGGGGGTTAACAATGTGGCAACGACTATCATTAATTGCAACATGCCTTGGAACATGACTACCGACCTGCCTCCTTGGCTGGAAATGGAAATAGCTGCCGGATCGGTAGCTTTTAAAGCCATCAGCATCCCCGGCCAACCCTCCTGTACGCTCACTTTTATGGCAAGCAACGGCGACAAAACCACCGTAACCGTAAGATATGAACCGGCCCTTGTTGCCAATATAGACATTGATCCGGATGTAATTGTACTGAGCATTGACGATCTCCCATCGCCTCCGACTCTGACGCTGACGGCTGACATTGAGCCAACCAATGCCGACAATCAAAACCTGACTTGGAGCAGTAATAACACCGCCATAGCCACTGTGGACGCTGCCACCGGCGTGGTGACAATAACCGGTACAGTCGGTGGAATAGCCATCATTACCGCTGCCGCTACGGATGGCAGCGGCGTATCCGGCGCCTGTACCATTACAATAACGGACGGCACACAAGATTTTCCCTTCCAAATTAAAGATGCTTTTGATTTGGAGAAGTTGCGCGATGAGGTAAATGGAGGAGAAGATAAGGCAGGCCAATATTTTATCATGACCCAAGATATTCCCCTGACCAGCTCAAATTGGATTCCCATAGGAAAAGATCTCAGCCATCCATTTTCCGGTAATTTTGACGGAGACGGGAAAGAGGTTTCCGGGCTGGAAATCCATCGGGTCGGCAGTATAGGCTACGCCGGACTGTTTGGCGTTGTTGAAGATGGAGCGATTGAGAATCTTGGAGTGAAAATAATCGAAATCAATAACGGTATAGGCAGCTATGTAGGCGGAGTAGCAGGGAATTTAAATGGTGGCACTGTAAGTCATTGCTATGTAATTGGTAGCAGCAGCTCCAGTGAAATTTTCGGTGGCAACTCTATAGGCGGCGTGGTGGGCTTAGTGAATCACGGAGGTAAAGTAGAGTACTGCTCTGCATCCATCGATGTCCATGGGGCTCAAGCCATCGGCGGGGTGGTAGGTCGTACTGATGACGTTAGCAGCGTAGCAAACTGCTACGCCACCGGCAACATCAGCGCCAGTAACCAAGGTGCAGGCGGTGTGGTGGGCCGTGTCAATGGCGGTTCCGTAACCAACTGCTACGCCACCGGCGCAATCAGTGGAACTCCAAATGGCCTAAGTCCTATGTATTTAGGTGGAATCGCAGGCCGGATTTTTGCCGGAGGCAGCGTAACCCACTGCGTTGCGCTCAATCCCAGCGTTTCGACCGAGCATACTACTGGTGCTCACATTGGCCGCATAGTCGGAGATAATGCCGGCTTTCCTCTTAACAATAATCATGCGTTTTCCGGCATGAATTTACTTGAAGATAGTCTGCCCAAAACTCCCGTCTCCAATCCTGCCGATTTGGACGGCGAGGACTGCGTTGCCATTCCCGCGGCAAGCTGGTGGACAACCAATATGACTACGTGGTCAACAAGCGTTTGGAATTTTACGGATGGAGCCCTGCCCACACTAAAGTAGTCTTGGGTTAAGATTTTACGCAAAAGACCTTCTTTCGAGGGTCTTTTTTTATATATTTGCAGTCTCTAATTTCCAAGCATCCACCCAATAACTATAACCATTATTATATGTCAAATCAACTATTTGCCGAATTTCCTCCGGTTTCTACCCAACAGTGGGAGGCGGTAATCGAAAAAGACCTCAAAGGGGCCGATTACCACAAGAGATTAGTGTGGAAAACCGACGAGGGCTTATCCATCCCTCCCTACTGCCGCAGGGAAAACCTTAAAGATATTAAATACTTGGACGCTATTCCCGGATGCTTCCCCTATGTCCGCGGCGCCAGAAACAACAACGACTGGTTGGTGCGTCAGAGCTATTGCGCTCATGACAACTACAAGGAAGCCAACAGACAGGCCTTAGACGGCATTGCCAAAGGGGTCGATTCCGTTGGTTTTTGCATTGACGGCAGTAAGGCGTGTACACTAAACGATATGGAGTTGCTCTTATCGGGCATTGACTTGAAAAAAGTACCTGTTAATTTTGAAGGTTGTCACTGCTCCACCGCCTTGAGTTATATCACCGGTTTTACCGACTACCTCCAAAAACATGACATTGATGAACGGAACGTGCGCTGCGTTCTCTTTGATGTTGACCCCCTTCGCCACCTTACTACTCATGGCGCTTTTGCCCATCCCGATTCCATGAAGCGCCTCAAGGCCTGCGTGGAAGCGATTATTTCATTCCCCTCGCTCCGTACGGTGGGCGTAGAGGCTTATGCCATTCACGCAGCAGGCGCCGGTATTGTGCAGGAGTTGGCCTTTGGCTTGGCCATGGGCAGCGAATACCTGCATCATCTGATTGATCGTGAATCTGATATTGAGGCTGCTCCAAGCTTCATCCATTTTACCTTTGCAGTAGGCTCGAGCTACTTTATGGAAATTGCCAAGTTTAGAGCGGCGCGTCTGTTGTGGGCCAACATTGTAAAGGCTTATGGAGCCGACTGGATGAGCATGGACATGATGGTACACGCCGTTACCAGCCCTTGGAACCAAACCGTATATGACCCCTATGTAAATATGCTCCGCGGCACCACCGAAGCCATGAGCGCTGCCATTGCCGGAGTGGATTCCATTGAGGTGCTGCCTTTTGACCACGCTTTTCGCGCCCCTAACGAGTTTAGCAACCGTATTGCCCGCAACACCCAAATCATCCTCAAAGAGGAGGCTTATTTTGACAAGGTAACAGACCCCGCCGCCGGCTCCTATTACATAGAAAGTCTTACCCAAGCCATTGTTGATGCGGCGTGGAAACTCTTTAACGAGGTGGAAG
>WRBG01000085.1 GCA_009784635.1 Bacteroidales bacterium
GATTCGTTATACCTAACACCTAAAACATTATGAAAAAAATACTACTTTCAGCGTTATCCATATGCTGTTTTTTTAGTGCATATGCCCAAGATTTATCGTACTTCCTGCCCAAGGGCGACTTTAGCTACAACCCAAACATTCCTACCCCCAAACAATTCTTTGGCCATGAAATCGGAGCGCAACATGTCACCTATGACATGGCTGCCGCCTATATGAAGCTGCTGGCAGAAAAATCGGACAGAATCGTCGCGGAAGAACGGGGCCGCACCTACCAATACCGCCCTATCCTGTTTCTGTACATCAGTGCGCCCAACAACCTTGGCAACTTGGAGGACATACGGCAAAACCACCTCAAACTGTGTGATTATGCCGCAACGGATAAACTGAATGTGCAGGATATGCCTATCGTTACTTGGCTGAGTTACAGCGTTCACGGAAACGAAGCAAGCGGGATTAACGCCTCGTTGGCCGTTGCCTACTTTTTGGCGGCGGCACAAGGTCCCCAAATGGACCGCATCTTGAATAATTCGGTAATCATCATGCAGCCCGGAGCAAATCCGGACGGAATCCAGCGTTTTGCCACTTGGGTGAACAATGCCCGCAGCTTTACGCCGGTCAAAGACCCCAACTCGCGGGAGTTTAGAGAGCCTGCCCCGGGCAGCCGGACCAACCACTACTGGTTTGACTTAAACAGGGACTGGATTACGGTGCAACATCCCGAAAGCTACTACAGGGCGCAGATTATATGCGAGTGGCATCCCACCCTGTTCTCGGACTTTCACGAACACGGCACCACCAGCGGCATGTTCTTTTCGCCCGGAATCCAGACGAGCCAAAACCCTGTCGTGCCCAAAGAACATTTTGACTTGATGAGCAAAATAGCCCAACAATACCACAGCAAATACATAAACGCCTTGGGAACGCTCACCTTTACGAAAGAAACATTCGACACTTGGTTTCCGGGAACGGGAGACGTAATACCCAGTCTGTTTGGCGGCGTCAGTTTCCTCTTTGAACAAACGAGCGCACGCGGACATATTCAAGAGCGCAACGGAGTAACCATACGGTTTCCCGACGCCATCCGAAATCAAGCTTACGGGTCCTATTCTACCATTGACGCAGGGGTCGAAATGAAGGATGAGTTGCTTATGTACCAACGCAAAGCATATAAAGATGCTCGGCAAGAAGCAGCCAAGGCTGCCGTAAAGGGCTACGTTTTTGGCAATCCCCAGAACAGGTCGTTGGATATGGAACTCCACCGTATTCTAAAGGCAAACAACATTGACGTATACAGGTTGAACAGGAATGTGGCCGTTGGGGGGAAAACCTTCCAAAACGCCGACTCCTACATTGTTCCCTGCGAACAGCAGGAATACAGAATGATACGTACCATTTTTGAATCAAGCCACAACTATGTGGACAGCATGTTCTACGACGTAACCACTTGGACGGTTCCCTTAGCCTTTAGCATGAATTACGGAGCGTTGACCTCAACAGCCGGACTTGTCGGCGAAAAAGTGGAAGAAATAGCGCCTTCGTCCTTTGCCCCCCCCTCCATGTCGGAATATGCTTATCTGTTTGAAATCAAAGATTTCTACTCCTACAAATTTCTTTACCGTCTTTTGGCAGAAGGGCTGAAACTGCGGGTGGGAGAAATCCCGTTTAAGGTAGAAATCGGCGGCAAGCAACGCGACTTTAGCTATGGAACCATCTTGATTCCGGTTCGTTTACAACAAATTGGCAAGGAAGAACTGCACCGCATGATAGTCCAAGCCGGTAGAGATGTGCCGGTAGAGGTCTTGGCTGTGGGCGGCAGTTGGGGCGACCCGATTGACTTGGGCAGCCCCCGCTTCAAAGACATCAGACTGCCTAAAATCGCCATCATTTGGGGACAAGGCGCATCCACAGACGGCGTTGGGGGAATTTGGCATTTGCTCGACCACAGGATGAACATACCCGCCACCCTCTTGGAATCCTCCTTAGTGGGCAATGCAAGCGTTGATTTGATGCAGTATAACTTGATTGTTGTTTCCGGTAACTTTAGGCTCGACAAGCCGGCGATGGACAGGCTCAAGGCATGGGCCGAACACGGCAGGAACACAATTATCGGCGTTGGTCAAGCATTCAGACTTTTAAATGAAATGGAAGTAACAAAAATCAATACGGTAGAAAGGGCAAAAAATACAAACGACGCCACTTACCTTGACTTTTCTACCCGCGCCGATGTGGACCCCAACGCCCAAATAAGCGGAGTAATCTTGGAAAATTATCTTGACATGTCGCATCCTATTGCCTACGGTATCGGCGCCTCCTCCATCAATACCATCAAGTACAACACCAACATTTTTTCCAAGCCCGCAGGGAAATATATGAGTCCTGTATACTACAAGAAGCATCCTGTACTAAGCGGCTGTATTACAGCAAAAAATCTGGAAATATTAGCCGAAACGCCCAGCGTATTAGCCAGTCGGAACGTCATCTATTTTGCCGACGACCCCTGCTTTAGGGCGCACTGGTTCGGCTCGATGCGTTTGCTGCTGAACAGCTTTTTCTTTAGGGAGTTGATGCCTGCGGAAAAAATCGAGACTGTACATATTTAACATCCAATACCTAAAGCAATATGAAAAAACACCTATTGGTCATACTGTCGGTGTGCTGCCTTGCGGGCTTGCATGCTCAAGACTTATCTTACTTCTTGCCCAAGGGCGACTTTAGCTACAACCCAAACATTCCTACCCCCAAACAATTTTTTGGCCATGAAATCGGAGCGCAGCACGTTACCTACGATATGGCTGCCGCCTACTTGAAACTGCTTGCCGATAAATCGGACAGAATCATCGCGGAAGAGCGGGGCCGCACCTACCAGTACCGCCCCATCCTGTTTCTATACATCAGTTCGCCTAACAATCTGAACAACTTGGAGCATATCCGGCAAAACCACCTCAAGTTGTGCGATTATAACGAATCGGACAAACTGAATGTGCAGGACATGCCTGTGGTTACTTGGTTGGGCTACAGCACCCACGGGAACGAACCGAGCGGGATGAACGCCTCGTTGGTCGTTGCCTACTTTTTGGCGGCGGCTCAAGGTCCCCAAGTGGAACGCATACTCCATAATTCGGTAATCATCATGCAACCCGGGTCAAATCCGGACGGAGTCCAGCGTTTTACCACTTGGGTAAACAACGCCCGCAGCTTCACACCGGTCACAGACCCCAACTCGCGGGAATTTAGAGAGCCTAACCCGGGCAGTCGGACCAACCACTACTGGTTTGACTTAAACAGGGACTGGATTACGGTGCAACAGCCCGAAAGCTATTACAGGGCGCAAATAATCTACGAATGGCATCCCACCCTCATTTCTGATTTTCACGAACACGGCAATACCAGCGGCATGTTTTTCTCGCCCGGAATCGAGACAAAGCAGAACTCTGCCTTACCCAAAGAGCATCAAGACTTCATGAGCAAAATAGCGCAGCAGTACCACATTAAATACATCGGCGGCCTTGGGACGCTAAATTATACCAAAGAGACTTACGACAACCTGTTCTCTGGAGCCGGAGATTTGATGCCCAGTTTGTTGGGAGGCGTCAGTTTCCTCTTTGAGCAGACCAACTCACGCGGACATATTCAAGAGCGCAACGGAATAACCATACGGTTTACAGACGCCATCCAAAATCAAGCCTACGGCTCCTATTCTACCATCCATGCAGGCGTTGACTTGAAAGACGAACTGCTCGCGTACCAACGCAAAGCCTATAAAGACGCCCGGCAAGATGCAGCCAGAGCTGCCGTAAAGGGCTATGTTTTTGGCAATCCCCAAAACAAATCGCTCGACAGGGAATTTTTCCGTATTCTGAAAACCCACAACATTGACGTTTATAAGCTGAACAGAAATGTCACCGTTGAAGGAAAAACCTTCCAAAGCGCCGATTCCTACGTCGTTCCCTGCGAACAACAAGAGTATCGAGTGCTGCGCAATATTTTTGAGAAAAAACACACGTACACAGACAGCGTGTTTTATGGCGTATCTACTTGGACGGTTTCCTCGGCTTTTAGCATGAACTACGGAGCGTTGACCTCGACAGCCGGACTTATCGGCGAAAAAATAGAAGAAATAGCGCCATCGTCCTTTGAAGCGCCATTCATGGCGGAATATGCTTATCTATTTGAAATCAAAGATTTCTACTCCTACAAATTTCTTTACCGTCTTTTGGCGGAAGGACTGAAACTGCGGGTGGGAGAAGTCCCGTTTAAGATGGAAATCAGCGGCAAGCAACGCGACTTTAGCCATGGAACCATCTTGGTACCGGTTCGTTTGCAGCAGATGGGCAAGGAAGAATTGCACCGCTTGGTAGTCCAAGCCGGTAGAGATGTGCCGGTAGAGGTCTTGGCTGTGAACGGCGGTTGGGGAGACCCCATTGACTTGGGCAGTCCCCGCTTCAAAGACATCAGCCTGCCCAAGATTGCCATCATTTGGGGGCAGGGCGCATCCACCGATGTGGTGGGAACGATTTGGCATTTGCTCGACCACCGGATGAACATACCCGCCACCCTGTTGGAGCACTCCTTGGTGGGCAATGCAAATGTTGATTTGATGCAGTATAACCTCATTGTTGTTTCTGGCAACATCAGATTTGACAAGCCGGCTATGGACAGGCTCAAAGCTTGGGCGGAACACAGCAAAAACACCATCATTGGCGTTGGTCAAGCGTTCAGACTTTTAAACGAGATGGGAATAACAAAAATCAATACGCTGCAAAGAGTCGAAAATGTGAACCATGCAAGCTACCTCGACTTTTCTGCCAAAACCTATGTAGACCCCAACAACATCATAAGCGGAGTAATCTTGGAAAACTACCTCGATATGTCGCACCCCATTGCCTACGGCATAGGCGCTAACTTCGTCAATACCATAAAGACGGACGCCAATATTTTTTCTAAGCCAACAGGCAAATTTATGAGTCCTGTATACTACGCAAAACATCCCCTATTAAGCGGCTGTATCACAGAAAGAAATCTAAAAATATTGGCCGAAACGCCAAGCGTATTGGCCAGTCGAAACGCCGTCTTTTTTGCAGACGAACCCTGCTTTAGGGCGCACTGGTTTGGCTCGATGCGTTTGCTGCTGAACAGTTTTTTCTTTAGAGAACTGATGCCGGCAGAAAAGATTGAAACTGTCGGTTCGGAGACCTAATTTCAAAAAAAAATTGTACATTTGTAGACTTAACAACGCAATCATATCATCAATACACTTATAAAAATCTAATTATTAAACTCATGTATGTTAAAACAAAAATTGGCTACCTGCTAAATCGCATTGTGGTAGCCATTGTGCTTGTGTTATGCACAGGAACAATTTATGCGCAAAACATTACGGTAACCGGTAGGATTACCGATAATTCCGGCGCCCCTATTCCGGGGGCAGCTGTGATGATTAAGGGCACCAGAACGGTAACTCCTGCAGATATGGACGGGAATTACAGGATAAGCGCTCCTTCTAATGCTATTTTGGAGTTCTCGTTTTTGGGGATGGTAACAGTAGAGCAGGTGGTTGGCGGCAGAGCCATCATTGACGTAGTACTCCAAGAAGACGCCATTTCCTTGGCCAGCGCCGTGGTCATTGGCTACGGCACCCAAAGAAGGGAAAACCTTACAGGCGCTGTGGCCTCTGTGCAAGTAGACAAGACATTGGGAAGCCGTCCCATTGCAGACGTGGGACGGGGACTGCAAGGCTCCGTCCCCGGACTCACGGTCAGGATACAGAGCGGTGAAATCGGCTCCGACCCCGTGATGAGGATTCGCGGACAAGTGGCTTCCTTGCAAGGTAATGCAAATCCGCTTATCTTGTTGGATAACGTGGAAATACCCAGTATCCAAATCATCAATCCGGACGACATTGAATCCATTTCTGTGTTAAAGGACGCCGCGTCTTCTGCTATTTACGGCGCTAAGGCGGCCTTTGGCGTTATTTTGATTACCACCAAGAAAGGAGCTAAGAGGGAGTCGGTTACTGTCTCCTATTCCAATAACTTCTCTTGGCAAAACAGGGCAAAAGAATTGAATATGGCCGGTATTGACGGCTTACAATACACATTGGACGCCAGCAGGACGCGGAATCCCGAAGACCCCAGATTAGAATATGCCGGAACTTTTTGGAGCATGAGTCAAGAAAGTATTGACAGGGCAAAAGAATGGGCTTTGAAATATGGAAATACGATTAAATCCAACGACCCTGTTGTTTACGGACGGGACTGGTATTGGAACGGCTCGCAAATGTACGGCTACCGACTCTACAATGCGGTGGACGCTTTGGTGGCAAACTGGACGCCTACTCAGAACCATAGCCTCTCAGTCAATGGATTAAGTGGCAAAACCGGCTTTAATATCGGCATCGGTTTGTTGGACCAGTCGGGGATGACCAAGCCCGCTAAGATTGACGATTACAAGAGGTACAATGTATCTATAAACGTATCTACCGAAGTCAATAAGCACATTTCCATACAGGCCGGCGCCCTCTATTCTGACCGGAATAAGCGTTATCCGAGTGTGGGCAGCGTAACGGCCGGAGACCCTTGGGTCTATGCTTACCGTTGGGGACCTTTGTTTCCCGTAGGCACTAAAGACCAGCATGGCAACAACTTGCGCGAACCTGCTTACGAATTTGCCAATACAACAACCTCCAACTTGCAAAATGTGTATACCAATGTAAATCTCGGTACTACAATTAAATTCACCCAAAACTGGAACCTTCAGTTCAAATATACCCACGTGAAGCGAGAAGATATAGTAAACAGTTCGATTCCAACCTATACCTTTGCAGACAGTTGGAGATTTCAAGCTGCCCCGCAGCCGTGGAACGACGAACATGGAAACCGAATATACGTTGACGATGGCGGGAACATAGTCTCTACCGGTGGCGTTCCGGCATTCCGGTTTACCCCAATAACTTATTGGGCAAATGCCGCGCCCGGCCAAACCAGCTCTGTATACCGCGAGTCAATCTCCAGAAATCAAGGCGTCTATGATTTGTTCTCTACCTATAACCTTGACCTAAATAATCAACATAGTTTAAAGTTTATGGCAGGTCTGAACGCTACAACCAGCGATTTCCAAATGCACAGCGCAAGGAGATACGATTTAACCAGTTTTGAAAATCCGCAATTTAGCTTTGCAACAGGGGAACAATTCGTAGGCGGAAATGCCGGTTGGGAATCGGGCCTCGGCTTTTTTGGACGTATGAATTATGCGTTCAGCGACAAGTATTTGGTGGAAGCTAACCTCCGCTACGATGGTTCTTCTAAATTCCCCAAGCATCTGAGATGGCAATTATTTCCCTCATTTTCCGCGGGTTGGGTGATTACAAACGAAAACTTTATGCAGGGACTCTCGCCGACTCTGAACTTTGCCAAAGCAAGGGCATCGTGGGGACAACTCGGCGATATGTCGGTATCCGGCAGTCTTTATGTGCCTACGATGACCAGACATACAACAGGCTGGTTGGATTCTGCCGGAGAGCCTCTCATTGGCTACAGGGCGCCCAGTATTGTGTCGAGCGACATCAAATGGCAAACCATCCAAACTTTTAACGTGGGTATTGATTTGCGCATGATTCGCCACAAGTTGGGTATAACTTTCGACTGGTATCAGCGCGACACCAAAGACATGATTATTGGCGGGGATGCGCTGCCCGTAACCCTTGGAGCCGGCGCGCCTCAAGGTAATTTTGGAAACCTTAGAACCAGAGGTTTTGAGGTGGCTGTTGATTTTAACCACAGATTTACCAACGGCATCGGTATTAATGTTATGGCAACATTGTTCGATGCCGTTAGCCACGTAACCAAAGGCGCAGACTGGCGTACTCCATGGGAAGACAGGTTGATAAGTTCCAACTGGTCTACGGGGGCGCGCTTTGGCGATATTTGGGGATACGTTACCGACAGGCTGTATCAAGAAGATGATTTTGTAAAAGACCCAAACCTCAACACGCGCACCGGATTCAAAAAAGTAACCATCATTATTGATGGCGTAGCCAGACAGTCGTATATGCTTGCCGGCGCCAATCCGGTATACCAGAGC
>WRBG01000086.1 GCA_009784635.1 Bacteroidales bacterium
AGTCGGGGTGAGAGGACTCGAACCTCCGGCCTCCACGTCCCGAACGTGGCGCGCTAGCCAACTGCGCTACACCCCGAATTATAGGGCGGCAAAGATAGGGCTTTTTTCGATAAAAGCCCTATCTTCGCGCCGATTTATTTATATGAGCGCCATGCAACCTCACTCTTTTCTCTCCCTTTGTCCCCAAGTAATTTGCTTTGACGCCGACGATACCTTGTGGCTAAACGAGAAGTATTATCAGGCGGCAGAAGAACAATTTTGCCGCTTGCTGTCGGATTATCGCGCCCACGAAGACGCCAAGCAAACGCTTTATGAAGCCGAAATGCGTAATCTTGACCTGCTGGGCTACGGGAGCAAATCGTTTACCATATCCATGATTGAGGCGGCTTTGGAAATCACGCAGTCCCAACTACCCAATACCCTTCTCAAAGAGTTCATTGACTTGGGCAAGAGCGTGATTGCCCCTCCTATGGAATTGTTGCCAAATGTAAGGGAGACCCTTGAGAAATTGGCTCCGCACTACCGGTTGGCCTTAGCCACCAAAGGCGACCTGCGCGACCAAGAGCGCAAATTGCAGAGGTCGGGACTGTGCTGCTTTTTTGAGTATGTCTCCATTCTTAGCGAAAAGAACCGTCAAGCCTATGAAAAGATACTCAAAGATTTGTCCCTTACCCCTCCCGAATTTATGATGATAGGCAACTCCTTTAAGTCGGACATTCTGCCTGTACTCGAAATAGGCGCGCAGGCGGTATACATTCCTTCGGCCATACTTTGGGTACACGAATATGTAGAGCCGGTGGAACATGCCATGCTAAAAACCATTGAACACATCGGACAACTTCCGGAATTATTATTATAGCCCCTTTAGAAACCCTTTAAGCCTATGAACCTTCATCTTTTTATTGCCGGCACCGGCGGCGTGGGCAAAGCCTTGATGTCCCAAATCCGCCACAAACATGGATTTTTGATGCAGCATCAAGAAATCAACATAGTGGTACACGGAATCATCAACAGCCGGTTCATGCGGCTCTCTCGGCAAGGCATCTCTTTACATGAGCCTTTGGAAGAAGGCTCTGAATGGAAAGAGGCTGATTTAACCGATTTTATTGATTTTATCAAACAGCGCCGGATTCCCAACGCCGTGTTTGCAGACCTAACGGCAAGCGACCGGGTGGCGGCTACTTATTTGGACCTTTTGCAGAACGGAATCCACGTGGTGGCTTGCAATAAAATTGCCTGTTCTGCACCCATGTCCCACTATGCCAAACTTAAAGCAGCTTCCAAAGAAAGCGGCGCCGTCTTTTTGTACAACACCAATGTGGGGGCGGCCCTTCCCTATTTGCAAAGTATTCGGCAACTCTATCTTGCCGGAGAAAGGATTGACCGCATCGAGGCCATCCTCTCCGGAACCCTTAGTTATATATTTGGCCGCTACGACGGTACAATTCCTTTTGCCCATATTGTGCGGGATGCCCACCAAGCTGGATATACCGAGCCGGACCCTCGAATTGACCTGCAAGGCATAGATGTTATGCGAAAATTGCTGATTCTGTGCAGGGAGGTCGAGATTCCCTTGGAGGAACACGATATTATCAAAACGTCCTTTTTGCCGGAATCCTGCCTTCGAGGTTCCATAGATGACTTTTACCATGCCCTCTTGCACCATGAGGAGTGCTTTAAACAGCGATACGTAGAAACCCAAGCCCAATGCGGAAAACTCAAGTACATAGCCTCTTACTGCGATGGAAAGGCCTCCGTGGGGCTGCAATGCGTACCGCCCCAACATCCTACATTCAACCTAAGTCCAAAAGACAATATTCTTTTGGTTTACAGCGAAAACTACCTGTCTCCACTCGCCATCACCGGAGCCGGAGCCGGAGGTCAAGGTACCGCCATGGGAGTGTTGTCCGATATTGTCTCGGTGGCTCTTTCAATGCGTACTGTAACGCTCCTTCACTAAAGGGCATTGCAACAGATACTCTAAACTTCTTTTCACGCTCTCCAAGGGAGTAAAATTATACTTCTCTACCTCTACAATCAAATATTTTACTCCGGCAACATCGGTGTTTTTAAAGATGGCGTCAAAGCCCACCATGCCGCTCTGTCCCAGCTCTTTATTGTCCTTTATATGAAGTAACTCAAACCGTCCCGGGTACTTGTGAAAGTAGTCCACAGGACTCTGTTTGCCTATGACCATCCAATATACGTCCATCTGAAAAAACACAAATTCGGGATTAGTATGCTCTATCATATAGTCATACATCATCCCCCCCTCAATCTCTACAAATTCAAATTCATGGTTGTGATAACCAAAGGACAATCCTTTTTCTTTGCATCGCCTCCCGATTTCGTTATAGTAGTCGCAATAGGTTTGTAAATCGTTCAGCGACTTGGGCACTTTCATCGAAGGCGCCACAATATATTTGGCTCCGGCATCGTAGTGGGCTTGAATACACTCGTCCCACCACGCCAATGATTCGGAAAAATCCTTTGATTTCAGTTCATTTTCTGAGAGCGCTTTTGTAGTATGAGACGAGAGTACGGTCATTCCTGCGTTTTCCACGTCCTGCCTAAATTGGGCGGGCGTTTTTCCGTAGAACTTCCCATTGCCATATCCGGCCGCTTCTACGGAAGTATAGCCCATTTCAGCTACTTTCTTAATGGTGGCGTCATAGTCTTGCGCAATGTCTGCACGCAGTGAATAAAGCTGAAGCGATACTTCTTTCTTGCGCATCTCTGTATTTGGTTTTGCTCCGCACGCGCATAAAGCAAGCGCAGCGGCAAACAAAAATAGTTGCTTCATGGTTTTGTCTAATCCAAGATTTTAATTTTGATGTTGCGGAACCAAATGTCATCGCCGTGGTCTTGCAGCCCAATATAGCCTTCGCGGTTTGGCCCGCCGACGTTATTCAGCAGCTCGAATGCCAAAGGCCATCTCTCCAAACTGAATTTGCTTGCCTGCAACATCTCCGTCCATCTTGGAGTCCACAGGTTATACCTAACGACTACTTCTCCATTTTGAAGATGGTAAACATTTCCCCTGTCAACAATGATGGTGGTGTTGTTCCATTCGCCAAAAGGCTTGGCATTTTGAGGGTCGGCGGCAACCATATCATACAAAGACGATGAACTGGTTTTGGCCAATCGTCCATCTGCATGATTCGCATTGTCCAAAATTTGGCTCTCGGGGGCAGAGATGTAAATGGGCTGATTTTTGATTTCCTGCGCAAGGTAGAAAATACCGGAATTACCTCCTTCAGAGGCTTTCCAGTCCACAGAGAGTTCAAAGTTCTTGAATTTACGGGCAAAAATAACGTCTCCGCCATCAGATTCTTGAGCTTCTCCGGCTCCTGTGCCCGAAAACTTCAAAGCGCCTTCTTCAATCGTCCATCTTTTGGGTAACTCATCTCGTCCATAGCCTCGCCATCCTTTGGTACACGACCCGTCAAACAGAATAATATAACCATCTTTATCTACGGGAAAAGCGGATAGGCTTACCTGTGGTTTTTCTATAATGGTATAGGCCGGAATGAGGTTGGTTGCTGTAATGCTTTTTTGCTCAACGTCAATGTATACAGTTTCTTGTCCGGGCGCATAGAGTTCGCCTCCTGTCTCTGCAACGGTCTTTATTGTTTCTCCTCCTCTTCCTCCACATGATAAGAGGAGCAAAGAGAGCGTAATGATTAAAAAATTTTTCATAATGATTTCGTTTGTTTGTGTTGTTATTATAAAGTTATACAGGCATATCGGGAAGACTCCAGCCTTCGCGGTAGGTGTGTTTGATTAACTCTTGAGCAAATTGATTTGCATGGATGGGGTCGGTCCATGTTTTGTTAAAGGTAGGATGTCCGTCTGTGATGTTAAAGCCGTCTTTAACTACGGTCCTGATGGTTGCGTTTTCGGGAATGTTTGTGAAGCGCATGTTGGGTCCGTCCCACTCCAATTCTTGATGCAAAGCCTGAAGTCGAACAGCAAGTACGCCCATGACTACCATTTCATTAAAAGGCCCTGCTTCGCTAAAGTCGGAGGTGGTTTCCACCCGGTCTTCGGGGTCTTCCTTACAGGCGCGAACCCAGTCCATTTCGTGCGAACCGTTTACTTCGCGCAGCACTTTGGGCGCGTCCGGATTACGGCCCGAAAGCAGCCATGGGCGCACGCCGTAACATCCGCAAATAAGCGTATCTTTGGTTCCATGGAAAATCACGCCTCCGCCCTCGTCGTTCAGGCTTTTTCCTGCCGGCATTCCTTCCGGACGCATCGGCATCAATCCTCCGTCGTACCAATACACTTCCACTTCCGGCATGGCCACTTTGGGCATATTGTCGCGGGCGGGATAAATGAGCTTGACCATCTGTGCTGTGGGCGCACAGTCCGTGAGCAGCAGGGTCGAGCTTCCCTGCACTTTGGTCGGATAACCTAACTTTAATCCTTTAAAAACGGGATGAAGGATATGGCAAGCCATATCGCCCAAGGCTCCTGTCCCAAAGTCCCACCAGCCACGGAAATTCCAAGGCGTGTAGATGGAGTTGTAGGGACGAAATGGAGCCGGCCCGATAAAGGCGTCCCAATTCATGGTAGAAGGCACCCTTTCAACCTGTTCCGGACGATTCAAGCCTTGAGGCCAAATGGGACGGTCGGTGAAAGCTTCTACTTTACGCACTTCGCCGATTTCGCCGTTCCAAATCCATTCGCATACTTTGCGTACTCCGGGCCCCGAAGCGCCTTGATTCCCCATTTGGGTCGCCACTTTGTGCTTGGCCGCCAACTTGGTCAGTAAACGCGATTCGTACACGGTGTGGGTCAGCGGTTTTTCTACATACACATGCTTCCCCGCAGCCATGGCTTGGGCCGCAATAATGGCATGGGTGTGGTCGGCGGTGGCTACCACTACCGCGTCCGCCGATTTCAACAGTTCGTCATACATACGGCGATAATCGTTGTACTTCTTGGCATTGGGATACTCCTTAAATGCCCTGTCGGCATACCTCCAGTCCACGTCGCAGAGGCCGATAATGTTTTCGCCCTGTATGGCCCTAAGCACTCCGGCGCCCCGTCCGCCAACGCCGACTCCCAAGACGTTGAGCTTGTCGCTCGGCGCTGTGTGTCCGAATTTCTTCCCCAATACAACACTGGGGACTACTGCTAAACCAATCGCAGCAGTAGCTCCTTTTTCAAGGAACTTTCTTCTTGAAATCTCTTTTGACATAAGTTTTTATTTTTTAGGTTGTTGTTATTTGCAGGTTACGACTTTGATTGATTCAGCTACAAAGTTAAACAAAAAGCGGTTCATATACAATTTTATAAAACCTATCTTTGCCCCATGATTACTTTTGAACAGGCTTTACAAGTGGTATTGGATGCAGTCGGGAAAAAGGCCGACCTGCCCAAAGAAAGATGCGAATATGTCTCTTTAGAAGACAGTTGCGGACGGGTGCTACAACAAGTGGTTAAGACCGACCGAGATACGCCGCCCTTTCACAAATCGGCGATGGACGGTTACGCCTGCACATATGCCGATTTGGAACAGGGACGTCCCATGCGCCTTTTAGAGGTAGTTCCGGCGGGGACGACTCCAAAGTACCAAATCACCGGTGGTTGTTGCAGCAAGGTCATGACCGGCGCCATGGTTCCCCAAGGGGCGGAATATGTGTTGATGGTAGAAGACGCCATTGTGGAAGACAACACAGTATGCACTGCGCCCCATTGTCGGATTGCCCCCCACAAAACCAATATTTGCCTTAGGGGAGAGGACGTACAGGCCGGAGTTCCCCTGCTCAACCTCGGCGCCTTTCTAAAACCCCAGCATATTGCCATGCTCGCCGCATACGGATACACAGAGCTTTGTGTGGCCATAAAACCCAAAGTCGGGATTATTTCAACCGGAGACGAGTTGGTAGAGCCTTCTGTCACCCCCTCCGATGTGCAAATCCGCAACAGCAACGGATGGCAACTGTTGGCGCAGGTTTCCCGCGCCGGCGCATCTCCCTCCTACTACGGCATTGTCCAAGACAAAGCCCAAGCCTTACGCGCTGCCCTCATGCAGGCTTTAAAGGAAAACGCCGTAGTTGTCTTAAGCGGAGGCGTCTCGATGGGAGATTTTGACATGGTGCCGGAAGTGCTAAAGTCATTAGGAGTCAATATTTTATTTGACCGTGTAGCGGTACAGCCCGGGAAGCCGACTCTATTTGGAGTATGGAATAATGGCGGAGATTCCCGCTATCTGTTTGGCCTGCCCGGTAATCCGGTTTCTTCCTTTATTCAGTTTGAATTGATGGTACGCCCCCTGCTGATGTCGCTGATGGGCGCTTTTCCTCAAGCAATTACATTGCGCTTACCCCTGTCTCATCCATACCGCCGAAAAAGCGCGGAACGGATGGCGCACCTACCTATGGAAATAGACGAATCGGGACGATGCAACCTGCTAAATTATAATGGTTCCGGACATATTACGGCATTAAATACGGCGCATGGCATGGCAAGAATCCCCTTGGGTGTTTTGGAATTGCAGGAAGATGCGGCTGTGGAGGTAATTTTATTATGACGGATTTAGCCGGAAGAATTATCAATTATTTGCGTATTTCGATTACAGACCGCTGTAACTTACGGTGTGTCTATTGTATGCCGCCTCAAGGCATTCGCTTGTTGTCCCATTCCGATATACTCAGTTATGACCAAATCGCTGCTTTCTCCCAACTTGCCGTGGGCAAAGGCATCCGCAAAATCCGCATTACCGGCGGAGAACCGCTTGTGCGAAAAAATGTCGAGAAATTAATTGCCATGCTGGCGCCCATCCAAGGTCTTACCGACCTCAGCCTCACTACCAACGGACAATTGCTGGTAGAAAAAGCCGCTTTGCTCAAAGCGGCCGGCCTCCAAAGAATTAATGTCAGCCTTGACACATTAGACCCCGACCGGTACCGGCAAATCACAAACGGCGGAAGCCTCAATGCCGTCCTTTTAGGCATTCGCGCCGCACAACGAGCAAAGCTTGAACCTGTAAAAATCAACTGTGTTGTTGACATTGACCACGCCGTTCGGGAGCGCCGTCAAGAGGAACGACAGGGTAAGCGTCAAGAGGAACGTCGAGAGGCCCAAAAAGAGGCGATGCGTCAATTTGCGCAAAAAGAGGGATTAGAACTGCGTTTTATCCATTGTATGTCGCTCCATAAAGGCGACTTCTCTATGGTCGAGGGAGGTTCCGGCGGCGATTGCGCCCATTGTAATCGGCTTAGACTCACTGCAAACGGCATGTTAAAGCCATGCCTGTTCAGCGATATCGAATACAACATCCGCGCCATGGGATATTTGGAAGCTTTGGACGCTGCCGTACTGAACAAGCCGCCCAAAGGCACCCGCAACAACACCGGTAATTTTTCTGCCATTGGGGGGTAGCCGCAAGCAAGCAAGGGCGCGGCAGACGGCGGTACAATTGACACTTTGCGAAGTTTTCAGCAGGTTCTGATATGCTCGACTTTCTAAAAAATTTGCAAATTGATAACTTTTAAGTTAACTTTGCGGCATGAATAAACAAAGACATATCACATTTCATAAACACTATTTTCTTGACTTCTACTTGGAACAACCGGAAAAAGTACAGAAAAAAATAGAATATGTTTTTAAAATTATTCGCAATGTTCAAAATGTTCCGAAAAAATTCCTTGACCACATAACAGGGACTGACGGACTTTTTGAAATACGAATAGAATTTGAAAACAACATTTATCGGATTTTTTGCTGTTTCGACAAAGGTAACTTGGTCGTGTTGTTCAACGGTTTTCAAAAAAAGACACAAAAAACACCTAAAAGTGAAATTGATATGGCGTTAAAACTAAAAGAAGAATATTACAACTCAAAAACAGATGAAAATGAAAAATGAAGAAATCAGAAATGCTAAAAACTTTGATGAGTTATTAGACATAAAATACGGAAAAATCGGTACAAATAGGCGTGATACTTTTGAAGAACAAGCACAATATTACGTAATTAGCGAAATGCTTAAAGAAGCGCGAAAAGATGCAAAACTGACCCAAGAACAACTTGCTGAAAAAGTAGGCACGAAAAAAAGTTATATC